>JBILCR010000329.1:0-3212 GCA_044353055.1 Flavobacteriales bacterium | reverse complement strand
GCCACATGTAATTCTGATAATGCTGCTATTGAAGTGCTGGCGATAAATGGGGGTACGCCTCAGTATACTTTTGCCATTAATAATAGCAGCTATTCAAGTCAGCAGGCCTGGAGCAATCTGCCTTCGGGCAATTATTTCATATCGGTTTCAGATGCCAGCGGTTGTGCGTTTGATACGAGCATTTTTGTAGATTTTATTCCCGCTTTGGCCATTAATGCCGAACTCATAAGAAATGTGAGTTGTTTTGGAGGTAACAACGGCCAGGCATCTGTTGATGTTTATGAAGGAACCGCGCCATTTATGTTCTCTTGGTCATCTGGTGCAAACGGTATGTTTGCCAATAATCTAGCTGCCGGAACATACAGCGTTCAGGTGACTGATGCTCTGGGCTGTACGCTCACCGATTCCATTCTCGTTACACAGCCTGATGCGCTGCAATTCGCTTCTGTTTTGCAAAATCCGGTATGTGGAGAGCCCAATGGGGGCATTTCCATCTCGAATGCAACGGGCGGCAATGCTCCGTATGTTTTCTCCTTAAATGCCGGTGCTTTCTCGGGCAATACTGAATTCCTAAATCTTGCGGCCGGCACCTATTTGGTGCGCATGCGCGATAGTGCCAGCTGCGAACTTAGCCAGTCGGTTGTTTTAACGATGCCATCAGTGCCTACACTGGCCGTTCTGGGCGCTACAAATGCAACATGCGGCTTATCAAACGGTTCTATCGAAATTGAATCCATTAACGGCGGTATTTCTCCATTTACGTATTCGCTAAATAATGCAGCTTTTGCTAATGTTGCTTCACTGCCTTTACCACTTTCAGGGTTGAACCAGGGTATGCATACCATTCTGTTGCGCGACGCCAATGGCTGCGAGGTTGAAGTATCGGCTTTGGTGGCAAATCAGGCGGGCCCCAGTTTAATGCAAACTTCAATTAATAACGCAGTTTGTGGCTTGAGTAATGGATCTGCCTGGGTTGAGGCCGTTCTTGGGGGCACACCTCCGTATGTTTACAGCTTTAATGGTGCAGCTTACGATACTACTCAATCTTGGTCAATGCTCGCTCCGGGTTCCTATTCCATTGCGGCTCGCGATGCCAACGGATGCGAGATCGACAGCCTTATTGATTTATCTGCCGAAGAAAATATCGATGCCAACTTGTTTATAATACAGCCTATAACCTGCAATAATCTGCAAAATGGAGCATTACAGGTAAATGCTACAGCCGGTCAAAGTCCGTTTACCATGCAATGGAATAACGGTGCAACGGGTAATATTCTCGATTCTATGGGCAGCGGCATGTATTCAGTAACGGTTACTGATGCCAACGGATGTTCAACGCTCGAAACTATTGTATTGTCGCAACCATCCGCAGTAAGTGTGGATGTTACCGGCCCCGATGCACTTTGCGAGGGCGACGCTCTTGAATTGCAGGCTACTTATTCTGGAGGCACGGGTCACGTTGATTTATTATGGCCGCAACACAATCATGCCGGCGAAACGTTATCTGTATTGCCTGAGGCTGATGACGTTTACATTGCTTTAGCCGTTGATGAAAACGGTTGCCGGGCAGTCGACTCACATTTTGTGGCATTACGCGCCTTACCTAATGGTTTTATTGTGCCCGATGCGGCTCAAGGATGCGCTCCGGTATGCATAAATTTTGGGTTTAATCAAACCGAAGGGAATCCGGTTACCACCTTCAACTGGAGTTTTAACGGACAGGATGGTTGGAACGACGATAACCAGCAGTTTTGCTTCTATTATGGCGGACAGCCGCAAATTAATCTCGAGATAACCGACCTCTATGGATGCAGCCGACAGTTAAATGCTACAGGTGCAGTAACCGTATATCCGCAACCCAACGCCGATTTTTCTAGAACACCAAACGAGGTTGATTTGGATGAGCCTGTGTACCAGTTCTTCAACGAAAGCACCGATGCAAGCACGTTCCTTTGGAATTTTGGCGACGGCTCTTATGCCTTCTCCGAAAATCCATCGCATACCTATGGCGACACCGGAACGTACACCGTTTGTTTGCGCGTAACCAATGGATTTGGATGTAAAGATTCGGTGTGTAAGCCTTTAAAAGTACAGCCTAATCCAACCTTATTTGCTCCCAATGTATTTACCCCCAATCAAGACGGCGAGAATGAACGCTTCAAGCTGGTGGGCTTGTATGTTAAAGATTTTCGACTCGAAATTTTCGACCGCTGGGGCGAACTCATTCATGTGTCTACCGATATTAATGAGGGTTGGGACGGAAACTACCGTGGTCAGCGTGTACAACAAGATGTTTACGTATGGAAAGCATACGTTACCAACACCATGTCGAAACATCAGGAGTTAATTGGTCGAGTAACCGTATTGGAATAATATTTAGCTTTTGCCAGGAATATCCTTTTTATTAAATCCTGAAAATTCTTTTTAGGTTTGCAATCCACCAAACCTAAGTATTGTGCAACAAATTATTGAATGTGTACCCAATTTTTCTGAAGGGGTAAATGGGGATGTTATTCGCCAGATAACGGAAGAAATAGAACAGGTTGAAGGCGTTCGATTGCTTAATGTAGATCCGGGAAAAGCCACCAACCGAACGGTAGTAACCTTTGTGGGCGCTCCAGAACCTGTGATTGAAGCTGCCTACAGAGCTATTAAGAAGGCGTCTGAAATTATCGATATGAGCAAGCATAAAGGCGAGCATCCCCGCATGGGGGCTACCGATGTGTGTCCTTTAATTCCGGTAGCGGGCATTAGTATGGAAGAAACGGCCGAGTATGCCCGAAAACTTGCCCGCAGGGTAGGTGCCGAGTTACACATTCCGATTTACCTTTATGAAGCCGCTGCGCTAATTCCTGGGCGCACCAATTTGAGCGAGATTCGAGCAGGCGAGTACGAAGGGTTTTTTAAGAAAATACAGCATCCGGAGTGGAAGCCCGACTTTGGACCTGCTGAAATGAATGTTAAAGCAGGTGCCACTGTTATTGGCGCGCGCGATTTTCTTATCGCATACAACGTAAATTTAAATACTATCTCTGTACGCAGGGCCAATTCTATTGCATTTGATGTGCGTGAGCGGGGCAGAGTTCTGCGCGAGGGCGATCCCATTAACGGAAAAATTGTGAACGATGAACAGGGCAATCCCGTGCATGTGCCGGGTTCATTAAAAGCCGTTAAGGCCATTGGTTGGTTTATTGAAGAATATGGGGTAGCTC
>JBILCR010000328.1:0-3216 GCA_044353055.1 Flavobacteriales bacterium | reverse complement strand
TTGCCAAATTCTCAAATATGGGCGCATTTCTTGAAAAATAGCAGGCTTGTCGAACTCCTGGTTCCAATTTAAGCAATTTACCATTCAGCAGGACCGATGCGCTATGAAGGTAGGTACCGATGGAGTACTCTTGGGCGCATGGGCACATGTAGAAGATGCCACTCAAATTTTGGATATGGGTTGCGGCACCGGATTGCTTTCGTTAATGGCCGCACAGAGAAACTATGCAGCTTTCATTACTGCAGTTGAACTAGAGAAAGATGCCGCACAACAAGCCAAAGAAAATGTTTTGGCATCGCCATGGGGAAACCGAATAACGGTTGTTCAGGCAGATGTATTGCATGCCGATTTCGATCGGAAGTTCGATTCCATAATTTGCAATCCGCCGTATTTTGGGGCAAGTGTTTTACCCCCCAGCAAAGCCAGAAGTATTGCACGTCATAATACGCAAGGACTTAAAGCGTGGTTTGAAACCGCTTACAATGTTTGCAGCAAAAAGGGCAACGCCCATTTTATTTTACCTATTGAACAGAAACAGTCAGCGTTACATTATCTGAATACCACCTTGTGGCAAATACATCGCATCTGCGAAATTATACCCAATGATGCGAAAAGGGCAGTACGTTTTTTATTGGAGCTGCGCAAAGAAAACTGTAAAAGCCAATACAGTACCCTACAAATCGAAACAGGAGCCAGAGGCAATTATCACCCTGAATATAAAAACCTCACGAGTGAATTTTATTTATGGGCCTGATGAATGTGGCTGATTACTTTTTGGGGATTGCTTATAAAATCAATGCTTAGATGGTGAATAAGCTGGCCCGAGGGGCCGTAAAAGGGATATTCGAAATTATGATTAGAAAAAGGCATTTCGACATAACTATGCATTCCACTATAACCCGTATTGAGTGTTCTTGATTGTGTAACGGGCACTATTTGATCCATAGCACCATGCAACAATAAAAGCGGAGGCAATGGTTTCTTTATGCGCTGGGTAATTGTAAGATTTGAAGGATTCAAATTTCCTGCATAATTCGCCTTAATTTCATCCAGACGAAGCAAAGGATTCGCATTTTCGGTAAAATCAGATAGCGGATACGCCGCAATGATTCCCGAAAGATGTAATTGAGGATATTGAATGGCCATGGATAGGGCCAATGTTGCTCCTGCCGATGAACCACCCACAAAAACCCTATTGGTATCGGCACCTTTTTCGAACAAAACAGCTTTCATGGTTTTAATAAGTGATGCCGACTCATTTTCGGGATTAGGGAATTGAGCTTCTTTGCCAAGCGGATACGCTGCGGCTACTACGATATAACCCGCCTTGCTAAGAGCAGCGCTCCAGGCATGCATTTGTGCAGGCGAACCTTGAATAAAACCTCCACCATGAAAGAGAAATACAAGGGGGGCCGAATCAACTTTTTTATCGGGAAGATAAATCAAAGAAATACGATTGGGAGCATCAGGATGGTGATATGGGGTAAAAACTGATTCGTACTGACGAGCCAGCAACCAGTCGCCAAAACTAAAATGCTGCTCAACCTTATATTTATGGTGCATAGCTCCGCTCCATATGATCGGAAGGCTAAGTAATACAGATGAAGTAAGCGGTAATAAAAACCAAATGGCGCCACCCTTTAGGCTACGCCACAACGGCAATAGCATCAGAACAAACGAAGCGAGCCAAACATACCGGCCGGTTTCAGAAAGATACAGATGAAGATAAAACCCCTGCAGGGCATGAATGGGAAACAGGATGAATAATCCACTAAGAAATAAAACAAAAGAGGCCAGACACCATAAGATGCCTGGCCACTTCGACCCGGTGTAACCGGCACTAAAAATCATTTCACCTCAATTGTCTGACGTGCCCCGTTTGCTCCTGCATCAGGAGGACAGTGGCTTGCAATTTCGGGATTGGTGCCATGCAAACTAATGACGTATGAACCCGGAAAATCATAAACATGATATACTGTTGAAGAGCGGGTAACAGTATCCTTACCATCTCCAAAATTCCAGTGATATAATTCAACATCTTCACTACAATCGGCATTGAACGAAACCCTGTTTCCTGCAACAGGAGTGCGCTCCGATACCGTAAAGCAATACCGCTGCACGTCGGATTCGCAGGAGGCTAGAACAAACATTGAAGCCAGCGCTGTAACTGAATAAAATATGCGTTTTTTCATAACGTTTAATTACATCAAAAATACTTTTTCTTTGGCAAAAACCAAACCTAAATTTTCAACCTCAATTATTGGGGTGTGCTAAATAATCTGCATGCTGCAACCGCTTTTTTCCATTGGGCATACCAGCGATCATTTTCATGCTGACGAGATATTTCAGGTTTAAATTCGGCATCGGTCTCGCGTAATTGCAATAAGGCCTCTTTACTCGACCAAAATGCGCTACCCAATCCCGACATCATGGCCACACCCCAAACAGTAGATTCAGTTTGCTTGGGTCTTGAAATCAAACATGCCAGCTGGTTAGCCTGAAACTGCATTAAAAAATTATTTAACGATGCCCCACCGTCGACTCGAAGTTCCTTTATCTTAATTTTCGAAACCGACTCCATCAATTCTAGCACATCGCGGGTTTGATATGCCAATGATTCCAATGTGGCGCGCACCAGATGCGCCCTGCTCGTTCCTCTAGTCATACCAAAAAATGCTGCTCTTGCATCAGCATCCCAGTACGGTGCTCCTAAACCTGTGAATGCCGGCACCAGATAAACGCCGCCATTATCTTCCAAAGTATTGGCCAAGGACTCTGTGTCTGAAGCGTGTTTCACTAAAGCCAATTCGTCGCGAATCCACTGAATGGCTGATCCGGCCACAAAAACGCTGCCTTCAAGCGCAAATTCGGCCACTCCGTTTATTTTCCAGGCCATGGTACTGAGCAATCCCGAATGAGCATCCACCCGCTTCGTACCGGTATGCATTAGCATAAAACAACCTGTTCCGTATGTGTTTTTGACCATTCCTTCGCCAAAACAAGCCTGTCCAAAAAGTGCCGCCTGCTGATCGCCGGCAATAGCGGTTATTGGAATTTCAGCCCCGGCAATTGATGCAGGTATTGTCCCAAAATCAGCAACACTTTCCTTAACTAAAGGCAATATTTCAGGACTGATACCACAAATTCGGCACAAATCAGGATCCCAGGCCTGTGTTCCCAAATTAAACAGCATAGTTCTCGATGCATTGGTAACAT
>JBILCR010000031.1:0-11058 GCA_044353055.1 Flavobacteriales bacterium | reverse complement strand
CGCGCTATGTTCATAGCTACGGCAAATTCACTGTCGACTATTCAACCGGCTCTGCTTGATCGCATGGAGCTTATTGAAGTTTCGGGGTACACACTGGAAGAAAAAATTGAAATAGCGCGTCAGCATCTTATTCCAAAACAGATTGAGGAACATGGGCTCAAGAAAAGTCAGTTTAAAATTTCGCCTAAGGCACTGCAAAAGCTCATCGAAGCATATACCCGTGAGTCGGGCGTACGTTCTCTCGAAAAAAGAATCGCGAAAGTAATTCGGTCTGTGGCTAAGTCCATTGCCATGGACGAAGAAGTACATTCAACGATAAGCGATAAGGACTTAGTTAAAATAATGGGCCCCTCCCGATATCATTCCGAGAAATATGAAAATAATGAAACGGCAGGCGTTGTAACCGGATTGGCTTGGACCTCAGTAGGCGGCGAAATATTGTTCATCGAAACCATTGCAAGTAAAGGTTCAGGTAAATTGTCGCTTACCGGTAACTTGGGTACGGTAATGAAAGAAAGTGCTCAGATTGCTCTCGAATATCTCAAAGCACATGCAGAGAGCGTCCTCAAAATAAATCCTGAAATATTCAGTAAATACAATGTGCATATACATGTTCCCGAAGGAGCTACGCCTAAGGATGGTCCTTCAGCAGGTATTGCCATGTTAACGGCATTGGCATCCCTTTATACTCAAAAGAAAGTAAAATCAAAACTTGCCATGACCGGTGAAATTACGCTTCGAGGCGTGGTGTTGCCTGTAGGTGGAATTAAAGAGAAAATTCTTGCTGCGCGTAGGGCGAATATTCAACATATTATTCTATCTGAAGAAAACCGCAAAGATGTAGAGGAGATAAAGGCCGATTACCTGGAGGGTATTTCCTTTTATTACGTAAGCCAAATGAAAGATGTACTTAAAATTGCATTGACCAACGAAAGCGTTAAAAATCCAATTGTTTTAGATGTTGCTCTTCCTCAGAAACGTAGTAAAAAGCCAGAGGCAAATTAAGGTTTAGGCAACGTTATTGTAAACCGGCATCCCCTATTTGGACTGGAATGCAGCGATATTTTTCCATCAAGTTTTTCGGTGAGTTTTTTCACTGTATTCAAGCCAATGCCGGTACCTGAAATCCCAAAGCGATCTTTAGTTCCTAGTGTTTGAAACAACTCAAAAACTCTATTTTGATATGACTCGGGAATGCCGCAACCATTATCACTTACTTCAATTATGTAGTTGGTTTCGTCTTCGCTTATCAACATTTCAATTTCAGGAATTTTCTTGTCATTATACTTAATTGCGTTTGTTAGCAGATTAATAAGTATTTGTTCAACTAGAACCTTGTCGGTAAAGAGCTCTGTTACTTCAGTTTTTCTGTAAAAGCGTACAAAAGGCGGAACCGAGCACAATAATGCTATTTCGCGCAACAGGATATTAGCATTAATCCACTCTTTATTAATGGCATTTCCTAACGAAATGCTGTGGCTCAAAATTCCATCCACTAAATTTACCGTAAAGTCGGCCTTATCCTTCATTTGTAATAACGATTCCCTTAATAATGAATAATCGCCATTTTGAAGCACGCTTAAAAGCATATCCGATAATCCCGAAATGCTTTTAAGCGGAGATTTTATATCGTGAGAAACTAAATGAGCGAATCGCTCAGCCTCGTGTTTCCTTTTTTCAAGTTCAACTTTAACCTCTTCATGTTCAATCAATCTTTTACGGAGCTCTAGCTGCACCATTACCTGATTGGCCAATACCTCTAATGCTCTTTTTTGCTCCGAATTTAATTCTCTGGGTTCCACATCAATTACGCAAAGCGTACCGAGTGCCATACCTGCTGAAGTCACTAATGGGGCTCCTGCATAAAATCGTATATGGGGCTCATCAGTTACAAGAGGATTCTCAAAAAATCGCTCATCATTGGACGCATTTTGAATGATAAACAATTCGTTGGGCTCATTTATAGCATGCGAACAAAAAGCATATTCACGCTTCGTTTCTTTCGCCTCTAAACCAATTCTTGATTTAAACCATTGTCGGTCCTCATCTATAAAACTAATAATTGAAATGGGCGTTTGACAAATAAATGAAGCTAATGTTGTAATGGCATCAAATTCCTTTTCTGGAAACGTATCCAATATTTGCAGTGCTCGCAATGCAGATAATCGTTCTTGTTCATTTGAAGGCTTGTCATGCATGGCGAAAAATTATAATTTACTGGCAATGACCAGTGGTTTTTTTAAACGTACGGTAGTACCCGCCGTATTAAAGGCTTCCAAATATAAGATATACATACCCACTGATGCTTTCGTATTTTCATCAGTAATCCCATCCCAACTTATCATTCCATCTTTGCCAAACAATGCCGATTTTATAAGGGTTTTCACCAGACGGCCTTTTTGATCAAAAACAGAAACTGAGCCTGTAAAGCCAGGATTTTCGAATGAATAATATGCGGTAACTACATCATCAAAACCATCGTTATCGGGCGAAAACACCTCGGGCGTGACTTCGAGCGCACCTTCCTGCTGCTGAAGCAATGGAGTAAATTGAGAATTTTGGTATCCCGGTGTTCCAAAACCACGGTCTGATGCGGCAGAATTCCAATTGCTCCTGTCTGTCGAAGGGCGGTCGAAATTAATACGTTCCAAACTAACTCCGTCGGTTGAATTGAGTAATTCAAAATGCATATCCGTGTCATAAATAACCCGATCTATAAATTGTGGGTCATTTAATTTTGATAATACAACTACTCCTGATTCGTTATTAAACGATGGAAAATCATCCATTTCTAGAAACACGTCATAATTGACTGAGTAATAATCATTTTTGACGGCTTCAGAATTCTCGCTTAACAAGACATAGGTTCCAGGAAAAAACAGGTATCGGTTTGGCGCAATAGAGGTTAAGCCTTCCAATTCACCTGATAGCGTATCCTGGTTGCTTAAGTACAACTCCCCTAAATCCAGCACTTTTGCTGAGCGGTTTACTAACTCAACATAATCGGTTCCTCCATCTTTCGGATCAGATAAAATTTCGTTGATAACAATGTCGCCTTGACCTATGGATTCGGGAACTGCAAACTGACGCGTTATATTTGTATTTATCAAATTTCCAGCACAATCAGAAACAGGTGCCGAAACGGTAAGCGTGTAAATTACACCCTCAATAATAGGTGATGCTAAGGTAAGTTTTACTGACTTAAAATCGGGCGGGTAGAACTCCACTGCAATAGGATTATTAACCCCATTATCAATGGTGTAGGAAAACGTATTGAATGATGATGCTTCTGTCACAGTTTCGTTGAAGAATACTCTTAACGTATCGCTAGCCAGCAAGACTACGCGTTCCATTTCGGGCAATGCTTCATCTGCAATTTGTGTGTTAACCGAGTTTGTCCTGCCCGGTGTGGCTCCACTAGGATGATTGGATGCCGTCCAGTTTTGTGCTCCTTCACATGGCTTCAAAACAGAAATCTGCTCGAGCGACCACCCCCCCTCATATTTAACTGAATTATTATACCATTGATCACTGTAAGACACCGCTGAAATCAAAACCGAATCGGGATCGAGCAGCCGTATGCTTGCACCCGTATTGGTTAGTGAAGGAAAACTGGCAACCTCAGTAACTGCTGCCGAAGCAAAAAGAGCCTCAAATCCTGAAAGATTAGTTAAAACCATAAAACTATCAGGCATAATAACCACCGTGTTAGTAATTTGTCTAATCGTTGAATTAACTTGAATAAACCAGTCTTTTAAATTCAAGGGATAAGCCGTTCGGTTATACAACTCAATCCATTCCACATCGGGTTGAAGCACAACGGGGGTTGGATCGGCCATAATTTCGTTAATTACGACATCGTAGGGCTTAGCCCGATAATAAACAAAATTAAGATCTATGGGTATTAGCGGGTTTCCAGCAAGATCAGTAACATTGGTAAGGGATAAAGTATAGGTTTGCCCTTGAACAAAAGGCGTTACAAATTGCAGATTAACGCGCTGGAATAACGAACTGTTACGCACAGCACTTATAGGTTGCCCCAAGCCACCGTTTGCAGTATAATTACCCTCGCTTTCAACACTTGATTGGTCCACTATTTCAGAAAAAACCAATTCCAGCTCTTGAGGGCCGGTAACATTTAGCTGTAAAACACTTGGCGGCGCCACATCCACTATAATTTCACCTACCGTTACATTGTCCATGAAATATTTTTGTCGATTGGAATTGGAGTAGCGCACCACCAAGCCAAAATGGCTTGAGGTAGTGTAGGTAAGGTCTGTGCCTGTACCCACAAGGTTATATAGCAAACCAGTTCCTTCATAATCGGCAAACAAACTCCATAGACCATTTACATCGCGGGTAACTTTAATTTTTGTTGGATTGGTAGACGAACTATTAATAGACCCCGTAACTCCAGTAATAACATAGTTTTCGGTATCTACTCCATCCTTTCGAAACAAGGCTACTTCATCGGGCGTGCCTCCAATTCGCACAAAATACCCCTGATTATTTCCAGTTAATATGTCGCTATTCGAGGTTAAAAACACATCCATACGGTTGTTTGAGGATGTAGAAACCTTGGGATTAACAAAAAACTCCCATTGTGTATTCGCCAGAGCTGTTGATGGTGTAGCGATATAGATTTCTCGGTTGGTGCTACTGATGGTATCGCCATTACTTTGCAGCAGGTAGGAAGCATCTACCAAAAACTCGTCGGTATCGCCAGTCCATGCCGGATTTTGACTGAGCTCGCCATCCGAAAAGTTCTCCACCAATTGTGCGTTTACTGACAAAAATGATACACACAGGAAAATGAGAATAACTAATCGGTTTGAAGCGGGCATGAATGCGTGACTTGGGTAAATTTGTCATGCAAATTAATTGATTTCGGTTTAAAACAATCATAAATAATTATGAAAATAGCCGTTGTGGGGGCCACCGGCCTCGTAGGTACAAAAATGCTTCAAGTGCTATCCGAACGTAAGTTTCCGGTTGACGAACTTATTCCTGTGGCCTCTGAAAAATCTTTAGGAAAAGAAATATCATTTAACCAACATACATATACGGTGTGTTCGCACGAAGATGCCATACGCCAAAAGCCCGAAATAGCTTTGTTTTCGGCTGGAGGTGCAACGTCGCTCGAATGGGCGCCACGCTACGCTTCAGCCGGCATCAGAGTTATTGATAATTCATCCGCATGGCGCATGGATGGGGATAAAAAGCTTATCGTTCCGGAGGTTAACGGCCATCTGCTAGGCCCAAACGATTGGATTATCGCCAATCCCAATTGCTCTACTATACAAATGGTGCTGGCCTTAAAACCCTTGCATGATAGTTACCACATAAAACGCATTGTTGTTTCTACGTACCAAAGTGTAACCGGAACAGGTGCTAAAGCTTTGCAACAGCTCATGAACGAGCGTGCCGGCAATGAAGGCGAACGCATTTACCATTACCCAATCGACCTGAATGTGATTCCGCAGGTAGATGTTTTTATGGATAACGGGTATACTAAAGAGGAAATGAAAATGGTAAACGAAACGCGCAAAATTTTGGGCGACGATAGTATTGAGATTACAGCCACCGCGGTGCGTATCCCGGTTATAGGTGGGCATTCAGAATCGGTGAATGTGGAGTTTTACGAAGATTTTGATTTGGACGATGTGCGTCAAAAACTACAGGCAATGCCCGGCATTGTTGTGGTGGATCATCCCGAACAACGTTTGTATCCGATGCCGTTGAGTGCGCAAGAAAAAGATGAAGTTTTTGTGGGGCGCTTGCGTCGCGACGAAAGCAATCCGAAAACCCTCAACATGTGGATTGTAGCCGATAACCTGCGAAAGGGAGCAGCCACAAATGCAGTGCAGATAGCCGAGGCTTATCTCATAAAACCTAGGCCTTAAGGTCCAGGTTTTATGAGATAATATCAAACCCGCAATACGGCACCAGCACTTTTGGAATACGAATGCCTTCGGGTGTTTGATGATTCTCGAGCAAAGAAGCTACGATACGTGGCAGTGCCAAAGCCGAACCGTTAAGTGTATGCGCTAAACGTGGTTTTTGATCGCCTTCGCGGAAACGTAGTTTGAGTCTATTGCTTTGGAATGCCTCAAAGTTGGAGGTGGAACTTACCTCTAGCCACTTTTCCTGTGCCGCCGAAAAAACTTCCATATCGTAAGTATATGCCGATGCAAATCCCATATCGCCGCCACATAACTGCAACACACGGTAGGGCAATTCAAGCTCCTTCAGCAAACCGGTTACGTGGTTGCGCATTTGCTCCAAAATTTCATAAGAAGCATCGGGATGGGCAATCTGAACAATTTCTACTTTGTCGAACTGATGCAAACGATTCAAACCGCGAACATCTTTACCGTAAGATCCGGCTTCGCGACGAAAGCAGGGTGTGTACCCGCAAGCTTTGATTGGCAATTCCTCCGAACGAAGAATTACATCGCGGAATATGTTCGTAATTGGAACTTCGGCAGTAGGAATCATGTAATATTCATCGGCCGGCATGTAGTACATCTGCCCTTCCTTATCGGGAAGTTGGCCGGTTCCGAAGCCCGAATCGGCGTTGACCATTAGTGGCGCTTGGAATTCGGTATAACCTGCCTGTGTGGCACGTTCTAAAAAGAAATTAATAAGCGCACGTTGCAGTTTGGCTCCTTTTCCTTTATAAAAAGGGAATCCCGCTCCTGTTACCTTAACGCCTAATTCGAAGTCGATGATATCGTATTTTTTTGCCAAATCCCAGTGTGGCATTGCACCTTCGTGTAGTTTAGGAATCTCGCCATGTTGCTCGGCGATTACATTATCCTGAGGGCCCGCACCAAATGGAATGCGCTCATTCGGTACATTAGGCAGTGTGTATAGAATTTGTCGTATGGCTTCTTCTTTTTCGTCGAGTTGATGCTCCAGGCCTTTTGACCGTTCTTTAATGTCGGCTGTTTCTGCTTTTAAGTCGTTGGCCTCTGCTGCGCGTCCGCTCTTAAATAAGTCGCCAATTTCGCGGGCAATCTGGTTGGCTCTTGCCAGCATAGCATCGAGTTCGGCCTGAATTTTCTTACGCTCTTCGTCGAGTGTTAAAATAGACTCAATGCGCTCGCGGGCATCAAGTTTATTACGTTTGGCCAAGCCTTCTACTACTTTTTCGGTGTTTTCTTTAATATGTGGAACTTGAAGCATACAGAAACAGAATTGTGCCGGCAAAAGTACACGATTTCAGTTTTATCTGTGCATCTTTGATGATGGGTCATGAAGGCTGCTACGAATTTTGTAAGTTTGCGCCCGTTATGATCCAACCCGACCAAATTACGTCACTGGATGATCGCCTGGATGCGTTAAGGAGGCATCTTTGACGTCGCCCGTAAATTAGCCGAAATCGAATTCGAAGAACGCGAAACCACTGCGCCCGGATTTTGGGACGAACCCGATAAAGCCGAGAAAAAACTCAAGCAGATTCGCGACAAGAAAGTATGGACCGATGCCTTTCGCAAGATTGAATCGGGTTTGGATGATTTGAAGGTGCTGCTCGATTTTCTCAAGGAAGGCGGAGCCACCGAAGAAGAACTCAATCAGCAGTATGAGCTGGTTGTTGAAGCGCTTGAGGATTTAGAGTTCAAGAACATGCTTTCAGGCAAGGAAGATAATTTAAGCTGTGTTCTTACGATAAATTCAGGCGCTGGTGGGACCGAAAGTTGCGACTGGGCATCGATGCTGTTTCGCATGTACACTATGTGGGCCGATAAGCATGGCTTTAAGGTAACCGAAGTTGATTTTCAGGATGGTGATGTGGCGGGCATTAAATCGGCTACAATCCAAATTGATGGAGCATTTGCTTTCGGATATCTAAAAGGAGAAAGCGGAGTGCATCGTTTGGTGCGGATATCGCCTTTCGATTCCAATGCGCGCAGACACACTTCGTTTGCCTCAGTGTATGCCTATCCTTTGATTGATGACACCATCGATATACAGATTAATCCGGCCGACATTGAATGGGACACTTTTCGTTCGGGGGGAGCCGGAGGGCAAAATGTAAATAAAGTGGAAACGGCTGTTCGTTTGTTTCACAAACCTTCGGGCATTATCATTAAGAATCAGGAGAGCCGTTCGCAGCTGCAGAATAAGGAAAAAGCAATGCAGCTGTTAAAGTCGCAGTTGTACGAAATTGAGTTGCGTAAGCGTCAGGAAAGTACGGCGGCCATTGAAGGCTCGAAGAAAAAAATCGAATGGGGATCGCAAATTCGTAACTATGTGTTTCATCCCTACAAACTGGTAAAAGACCTACGTACCGATTTTGAAACTTCGGATGTACAGGGTGTGATGGATGGCGATTTAGACGCGTTTATCAAGTCGTATTTGATGGAGTACGGTTCGAATGCTACGGCTTAGCAATTGGGCAATAAACACTTCATCCTTGTGGTGATTATTGGTGGTGTTCTCTTAACATTCTACGCATCTCATCACACAGTAACGCGTTATTATTTGCCTGAGATTTGAAGGACAATAAATAAAAAAGCCGGCTTTCATACCGGCTTTAGTGCTTATTGATTTTTGCTTTTTTAGTTGCGGATGACCCTGCTTACTGCAATCCGTCCGGCTTCGTGCACATAAATAAAGTACAATCCTGCCTTCATGTCGGTCATATCTACCTGAACCTGATCAAATCCTTTAACCTCAACACGACCGATGTTTTTCACAATCCGACCTTGTAAATCGCGGATTTCGATTTCCGGATTTTGATATAATACGGGATCAAGAAGTACATTGGCTGTTCCAACAACTGGGTTTGGCGATACGATAATTTCGTTTTGCCAAAGGGTAGGCGTATTTACGGCCTGTATATCTGAATAGGTAAAATCCCCGTTAAAGTCAACTTGCTTAAGTCGGTAGTATGAAACGCCGGCAAACGGATTGCTGTCTTTAATTTGGTAGTTTAACATGGCGTTGCTGTTACCAGCCCCATCAACTTTTGCCACTTCATTAAATTGGCGGGCATCTTTACTGGCTTCCACCACAAAATAATCATTATTGGTTTCAGAGGCGGTAGTCCATGCAACATCAACGGCGCCGTCGGCAGCAACTGCACTAAAATCTACTAAATTAATAGGAAGTGGGTTTTCGGAGGTGCTTGATGATAATGAAAATGGACTGAAGCTTGAAATAGTGCCTGAAGAAGTAAGGGCCCCTGAAACAGTGTTTCCTGAGGTACCACCATTTCCATGATCTCGCCATGCAGAACCGTCCCAACGGGCAACACGTAAGTCGGAGAGGTTGGTTACGCCGCAGCTGGTGGTATTCCAAGATAATGTAACAACCGCACCCGATGTACCAGCATTACGATCCAAAATCCAATATTCGCAATGGCTTAGATGGTCGAGCGATGCGTCTTTGCTGGAGTGTGGGTATGCTCCATCAGAATCGGCAAAGAAAAAGTTACCCGTAAATGCCGAGCCAATCGTTGCCGGTGCAGAGATGCCAATTGGGCGGTATACCCCACTTTTTCCGATGGGGAATGTGAACGCATCATTTCCTTCTTTCTTTACAGGACCCTGAACGTGGCTGCTATTTGAAGCTCCACTCACAGTGGCATTATCGAGTACCGTTAATAAATTGGTATTGGAACTTACAATATTGCCTGATGTAAAGGTCAGATTATTGCTAACAGTAATTGGAACCAATAAAGTAACCCGGTTTGAAGCCTTATTTAGAGTCAAATTGCCAAAATCTGGTAACATAGATGCATCACCGCTTATGTTTTGATTCGTGGTTCCATCAAAAGTTACCCTTCCGTTACTAGCTGCGAAATTAATGGCTGTTGAAGAACCTGAAGTAGAAATACTCTTTGCAAAAGTACAGTTGGTGTTGTGAGCGGGGAAAAGGGTAAACGCATTTGTTTGACGAAAACTCACATCTTCGTTGAAATCATCGCCTGTAGAACCTGCCATGGTCATAGTACCGGTTCCAGTAACAGCGATACTGGTAACACCATTGAACACGTTTCCTCCAGATGAAGCGTTATTTGAACTGCCAGATTTAACAATATCAACCGTGCCATTAAATGTAGTTCCATGCAAATAAATACCCGGACAATTGAAATCAACATTTCCATTAAACGTGTTCCCACTCTCAAGATGCAATTCGGCGTTACTGCCAAACGTATTGAGCACCTGTGCGGTTGTTCCTGTTTGTGTTAATCCTGCTATGCGCAAGCCTCCAACAGAAAATCCGCTAGTACCAATCCGAAGCGATTTTGTGTCGGCAAGTGTAGATGTTCCGCTGCTTTGTCCAAATCGCATTCCTAGTGAAGATCCTGTCGAATTCATGGTTACATTTCCATTGAATTGGTGCCCACTCCCTCCGTCTGCCAAATAGATAACATCAGCACCGAAATTATTAACTGTTAGATTGCCATTAAAAATATCCGCTTCTGAAGATCCCAAAACCCATTCGCCCGCTCCGGTTGCTTCCAGAGTTGCATCCATTTCGAATGTATTTCCGCCGTCGCTAACAGAAGACATACTTCCCGTTTTATTAATATTTGCGGTAGCATTGAATGTAGCACCGTTCAATATCATGCCCGGTGCACTTAATGTTACAGCACCGTTGAAGGTTGTTCCGCTTTCGAGTTGAAGGTTTACAGAGCCCGAGAAATCAACTAAAGATTGAGCCGTAGAACCCGTTTGTGTTAACCCACGGATGGTTAAATCTCCACTGCTAAAGCCATCAACACCGATAGAAAGTGTTTTTGTATTTGCCAAGGTAGATGTTCCGTTACCTTGACCAAAGCGAATTCCCGAACTGCTAGGGGTGGAATTGAGTATTACGTTACCATTGAATTGATGGCCACTACCTCCATGTGCCAATTGTATAAATGAACTTCCTGAACTGCTCAAAGTTAAATTTCCATTGAAAATATCTGCCGTAGTAGAACCAAGCGTTAAGCCTGCTGAACCACTGTTAATAAGGATAACTTCGGAATTAAAGGTGTTTCCGCCTGTACCTGTGTTGGATGTAGATCCTGCCTTCTCAATGATGAGTGTATTGTTAAATGTT
>JBILCR010000327.1:0-3222 GCA_044353055.1 Flavobacteriales bacterium | reverse complement strand
TTCTAAATAAAAATTGGATTCATCTCTATAAGTTATCCTATAAATTAATCCCTTATGCAACGAACCGAAAAACCGCAACGCTTGTTCATTACATCTTGGTCCATATAGCTATTAGTATAAAGTAAGTAGTGCCGGAAAGATAAACTGCTAGCGTATTCTGATGTACTCCACCAATAACCGTCGTAGCCAAGGGGTTCAAATGAACCATCGTCATAACGGCCTCTGCCCGGTAATCCTGAAAAACCACTTTCATTGGTCGCGCTGCCATTAGGATTCAGCCAGTATTGTATTCCTGTTGATTTCATTTTACCGCCTGCTATTGCTTCGCCGCCTAAAAAGTCAGTTAGTGTTGTCCATTCTTCGTTTGATGGCACATGCCAGCCCATCGGACATACATTGCGAGGATCGGCTACTGCATACCAGTTGTATAATTTACCGAAAGGACATTCACGTTGGCTATTGTTATCATGATAACACCAAGCGCCAACTGAAAGGTTTGTCCATTGGTTGATATCGACTGCATTGGTGATGGTGTCACCATTTCGATATGTGCGTGTGTTGAGATTTTCTGCCATCCATTCCTGTGTTCCAATTACAATAGTTTTGTAGACATTACCATCTTGGTCGATCATGCTGCCATAGGTAAGGTTTGGATTGTGAACACTATCTGCTCCGCAACTATGATTGCTCGCTGAAACAAAGTTCACATTTATAATTTCTGAAATAGAATGAGAATCTGTTGTTCCGTTTTGCAATACCACCTCCATGATTGTTGATGATCCATTGAAGCGAATACTATCTATTGTGGTTATTGGGTTTGATGTTGTACCTGTGTTTTTATTTATGTTTTGTTGTGTTTGGGCATTTGCAAAAACGCTTAGAAAGACTAGCAGGCAAAAGAAAATATTTTTCATTTCATTCGTTTATTATAAAGGGTTTCGTAATGCATTTACTTTTTGAGGCTATTCGGCATAAATACGTACCATTGGGTAAATCTTTTATCCAAGTGTATATCGTGTTCCCTTGATGCGTGCCTTCAAAAACACTGCGAACCACTTTTCCACTTAAGTCCAATAGCTCTATGGTTATTTTGCCCTCATGCAAAGACCAATATTCTATGCTTAAATAATCTGAAACAGGGTTCGGGAATATTTTTAGTTGACTACCAGTTGAATGAGCTGTCTGAGGCATTGAATTCGCTCCTGAAAACCCGTATTCTAAAATATCAACAATATTCCATATACTTTGTGAACCATCAATCTCAGTTAAATACATCGAGTTATTTACGAATTTAATACTCCGGACTTCTGAAACATTAAACGCATCTGTTTGTCCGTTGGTTAATGTAACTATGAGCTGATTTTGCGCTTTTGTTGCAATGCTTGCTAGCATAGGAATAACCCATGCCACGTGGAATAGTAATCGTCTTTTTCTCATAATGGTTGTATTAATTGCTTTTATTGAAAATTTGAAAAAAATGACATGATTATCATCGAATCAAGATTGATTCGATATTTCGAAAGTAATAAATTATTTGATAATTATTTCTTTGTGTTTGTATTATGTTTATGATGTTGCCAATGCAATTCGTATGCTATTGACTTTATCGCGACGGAAGATCGATTCCAAAGAGATTTAAGTGGCCGGTTTTTCAAGTTAATTGATGATTATGCAGCCTTTCTCTTATCGAAGTGTGGGGAATCCAATATTAGGCGGTCGTTTTTTCTATCATTTTATTGTTCCTGCTCCACTCACTCCATGAACCAACATACAATTTAGGTATTTCGATTCCTGCATAGGCTAGTGCTAAGAGGGTATGGCAAGCCGTTACT
Source organism: Flavobacteriales bacterium (assembly GCA_044353055.1). GTDB lineage: Bacteria > Bacteroidota > Bacteroidia > M30B66 > M30B66 > CAMCXT01. The sequence continues at coordinate 1,390 of JBILCR010000327.1, read as the reverse complement.
CCTGATCCACAATGGATTATAATATTTTCAGCTTTTATTCCTCTCAATAGTGTGCCATACTTCTTTCTTAATTCATCCGGTTTGAGGAATAGGCCACTCTTGTCTAGATTTTCTGTATATGGAATATTTATGGCTCCGGGTATATGTCCTGCTACCAAATCAATGGATTCATTTTTTCCGTCATATCTTTCTTTATCTCTAACATCAATTACTAAATAATGCGGATTTTGTGATACGTTTTCTACTTCCTTTATTTCGCTTAATGGTAATTTCCATTCATTAAAATAGTATGATTCAGAGGCTTTTTTAATGATTCCCATTTTTGAACTCATAGGAAAATTAAATTCTTTAGCTTTATTGAACCCTCCATTTAATACCTGTACCTTTTCATGCCCAATTGATTTTAGCATCCACCAAAATCGTGCAGAAGCATTTGAGCCATTTTTATCGTCATAAATTACAATATGCTTGCTTGCTGTGATACCCAAATTGGCCAGTGTTTCAGCAAAAGTTTCTATATTGGGTAATGGATGTCTTCCTCCTTTTGAATAGTCGATTTTAATTTCTGCTAGTTGAATATTTAAGTCAACAAAAATTGCACCTTCTATATGTTCTAACTCGTAGTTGATTTTCGCATGTTTACTGTTACTTACATCGAAAATCATTAGGTTAGAACTTTTGTGAATTTTAAATAATTCTTCAACTTCTATAATGGGTGAAACTATCATATCTGCATTATAACCGACTTGGCTTTATTGTTTTGCAAAATGGTATCTACCCATACCACAGCCCAATGTACTGTGATTCCCTTAATTTACCAGAAAAATAATGCTATGGCTTAGCTAATAGCCATACCCCATCCAACAAACCAAAATTTGTGGTATCTAAAATTCCGAATCGCGAAAACTGAATAGGGGCTATGGTTTCGGAACCTCGAACGGTTACCACCAATTTATGATCGCGCACTACTTCATTATCGGTTGGTGTCCAAATCTTACCTTCGATATTGAGTTTTAGCAATCCCGTTGGGCCTCCAACCGGTTTGTATGAGTTCGAAGAGCCTGTTACTTCTGATACTCCATAAGCTGCTTTTAAATCCTCAGCCGATTTGCGCAAATCGCGGCTCAGTACTCCAACTTCTGAAATCCCCTGAAACATGCCCCGATTAAACGCTCCCGGTAGGGTAACATTGGCATCGTGACGGGCTAAAATCTCAACTATATTTTTCGAAGCATCTTTAATATAAATGGATTGCGAATTGTAGTTTTCTCTTCTGAAAATTTCGGCGCCGGTTTCTGAATCGTACCATAATTTAACACGTTCCTTAACCTTATCGGGGTTATTCGTATCGGGTTCGGTTAGCCATTGGTAACAGCCTTCAATCTGATTC
>JBILCR010000030.1:0-11073 GCA_044353055.1 Flavobacteriales bacterium | reverse complement strand
TCGGCAAAGAATAAGCTGTCAGGACCTGTTCGCGGTAATTCTGGGGTGTACGTTTATGTAGTTGAAAATATCGTTGAGGCACCCGCTCCACCTGCTGACTTGAAGGAGTATAAGAAACAATTAGCTTCATCATTGCAGAGCAGAGTGGATAATGGCGTATATTCAAGTTTGTTAAAAAAGGCTAATGTAGAAGACAAGCGTTACCGTTTCTTCTAAAAAATAATTTATATAAGAGGAGTCCGGTTATTTTAAATAGCCGGACTTTTTTTTGCCATTATTTGAAGGATAATTTTTTTGTGCACGGCATTAATTAGGGGCATCTCAAACAAATATCCCATTTAACCGATTATTTGACTTACCTTTGCGGCTCAATAATAATAATGACATCATTTTCAGACCTTGGACTCCGTGAGGAGCTCCTCGAGGCCATCTCCCGATTGGGATTTCAGTCTCCGACCCCCATTCAGGAACAAACCATTCCTTTATTAACCGAAAACATTACCGATGTGGTGGCCTTGGCCCAAACGGGTACCGGTAAAACTGCTGCTTTTGGCTTGCCTGCATTGCATAATATCGACGAAGGACGCAGAATACCACAAGTATTGGTACTTTGCCCTACACGCGAACTTTGTCTTCAAATAGCGCGCGATCTGGAGTCTTTCTCTACGGAAATGCCTAAAGTTAGCATTGTAGCCGTTTATGGAGGTGCTGCCATATCCACCCAAATTAAAACCATTCGCAGCGGAGTTCAAATCGTAGTGGCCACACCGGGCCGTTTAAAAGATTTGATTGAGCGTAAAGCCGTGGCACTCGCTGAGGTGGAAACCGTGGTACTTGATGAGGCCGACGAAATGCTCAACATGGGCTTCCGCGACGACATCGATTTTATTCTCGCCACTACACCACAGGAAAAGCAAACCTGGCTTTTTTCGGCAACGATGCCGCCAGAAGTGGCCGCCATTTCAAAGAAGTACATGACCGAACCGGTCGAAATATCGGTAGGCAAAAAGAATTCCACTGCCGAAAATATTCGTCACGTGTATTACCAAGTGTCGAACGTTAACCGATACGAAGCCCTCAAGCGCATTGCCGATTATCATCCCGATATCTACGGTATTATTTTCTGCCGCACCAAGATTGAAACGCAGGAGATTGCCGAAAAACTCATACGCGACGGTTATAATGCCGATTCGCTGCACGGCGATTTGAGCCAGGCACAGCGTGATGCCGTTATGCGTAAATTCCGTTCGCGCCACCTGCAAATGCTGGTAGCTACCGACGTAGCAGCTAGAGGTATTGATGTGGACAGTATTTCGCATGTAATCAACTATAACCTACCCGACGATCCCGAAAGTTATACACACCGCTCTGGACGTACGGCACGTGCCGGAAAGCACGGTATTTCGCTGGCCATCGTAACGGCAAAAGACATTTCAAAAATCCGATCTATAGAAAAGAAAATCGGAACACAGTTCGAAAAAAAGCCTGTCCCTGGAGGCATTGAAGTATGCGAGCAACAGTTGCTACATCTCGCCAACAAAGCTCATGATGTGGCGGTGAATCCCGATATTGAACATTATTTACCGTCAATTATTGAGCATTTTTCAGATCTGGAGAAAGAAGAAGTTATTCGCCGATTCTTATCGCTCGAGTTTAACCGATTTTTGGAATATTACCGCAACGCTGCAGATTTAAATCAGTCGGGACCAAGCTTTACCGAAGGCGACCGTTCGGGAAAAAATGCATCGGTACCCATGTCACGCTATTTTGTTTCGGTAGGCGAAATGGATGGAGTGGATAAATCCGGTATGGTTCGTTTAATATGCGATACCACTGGATTGCCAAACGCCAAAGTGGGAAAAATAGAATTGCGTCGAACCTTCTCCTTTTTTGAGGTGCCGCAACAATTTGCTCACCTAGTGGAAACCCGTTTTAACGAGGTGTATGTTAATGATCGTCCTATTCGCGTTGAAAAAACCGATAAGGGACGTGGCGAAGGTTCTGGGCGTTCCAATAAATATGCTGAGCGCTCACCATCCAGAGGAGGTAAATCCGGTAAACCTGATTTTTCTTTCAACGGCAATCGGAAAGACCGTTTTCAAAAGCAGGGCTTTTCAGGAGGACGACCTGGAAGAAGGCCTTAAAATTTGATTTCCAAATCGTTTCCAAGAGCGATTAAAGCCTCTTCAACAGTTGGGTGCAAGGGAATTCCTTCGCGCGTTCGTATGGATTCGGTTTCGCGCTCCGGGTCGCCCGGTATCAGAATAGGTTGATCGGGATTTACGCGCGTTGCTTGTCTGAATGTCTGTATCCAATGATCCATATGCTTCAGAAAATCGTTAGCAGGCCTGAACGCGTCTACGCGCAGGGCACCAAAAAAATGTCCTATTCCTTTTCCTACGGGATTATCGGGAGGATTTAAAAAAGAAACAAATGGCGGTACCCAGGGGCCGTAATTGGCCCCTGAAAGCAATGCAGATAAAATATCAACGGTTGCCCCTAAACAATATCCCTTATGGCTCCCGTGATCGCGGTCGCTGCCCAGCGGCAATAAGGCACCTCCAGAAGCGAGTTCATTAGGATTTTCAGACGCATTCCCAACGTTATCTTGAATCCATCCAAGGGGAGCATTTTCGTTTTTACGTTGTAAAATTTCGAGTTTGCCATTGGCCGCAGTGGTGGTAGCAAAATCGGCAACAAAAGGAGGTTCTGTTAAGGCAGGCACTGCAAAGGCCATCGGATTGGTTCCTAAAAGCCGAGAAGTTGAAAATGTAGGAGCAACCAGCGGGCTGGCATTGGTCATTGCTATACCAATCATTTGGTGGTGAAGCGCACGCATGGCGTGATAGCCAGCAATTCCAAAATGATTGGAGTTTTGCACCGCCACCCAACCCGTACCGCACGATTGGGCTTTTTTAATCGCCAAATCCATTGCATAGGGACCTACAAGCAGGCCGGGGCCATTGTCGGCGTCTAAGGTAAGTGTTGAAGGGGATTCATGAATGGTTTTAAACTGAGGTTTCGGATTCATACGTCCCTGTTTAAACAGCCTCATGTAACCCGGCAATCGGGCAATCCCGTGTGAATCAATACCCCGTAGGTCGGCGCTAATAAGTGTGGTACTGGCAATGGCAGCCTCTTCAGGCAACATTCCTGCCTTTATAAAAATCCTACATGAAAAATCATGCAGCTGTTTGTGGGAGAAGAAATTCATAAATTTATTGCCTGTACATTCAGTAATTTGTGATTTTTTTAGAATTCGTATGACCGATTTTTCACGCAAATATATACTTTAGCAAGTGTAATGATACTTCGATCAATCCTTGATTGCGGAGTTATTAAATTTATAGCTATGAAAATCAATCTTCAATCCGTGCATTTTGATGCCGATCGCAAACTAATCGATTTCGTTGACTCTAAGATGAGTAAGTTGTCATCGGTGTATGATACGATAATAGAGACGGATGTAACCTTGCGTATCGACAAAGCGTCCGATAATCAAAATAAAATCGCTGAAATTCGCTTACACGTTAGTGGTAACGATCTTTTTGCGAAGCGTCAATGTAAAACCTTTGAAGAGGCGGTAGATCAGTGTTCGGAAGCTTTACGCAATCAATTGGCAAAGCATAAGGATAAATTGAAGAGTGCATAAAAAACTGAATTTTAAGGGTTTAGTTATTTTTGATAAAAAAAAACTGATATTCTCCTTAAATAAATTTGTCAAGAATATTTTCTTTTCTACATTTGCACACCTTTTTTGAGGGGTGCATTTTGTGTGTCTTGATAAAATAAGGTAAAAGCCGAAGTAGCTCAGCTGGTAGAGCAGCTGATTTGTAATCAGCTGGTCGGGGGTTCGAGTCCCTTCTTCGGCTCTGTTCTTTGTAGTATGATTAAGTGTTGCAAAGAGGTAGGGGAGATAGCCAAGTGGCCAACGGCAACAGACTGTAAATCTGTCCTCTTCGGAGTTCGAAGGTTCGAATCCTTCTCTCCCCACCAACAGAGTACGCTTGATCTGCGAGCCGTTGTTTCGGTTCTTTATGTTTTTTCGACATAGCCGAATTTACTGCAGATCAAACTATCAGAGTGTTGTTTACTCTAAAAAAACAATTGCGGAAGTAGCTCATTTGGTAGAGCATCAGCCTTCCAAGCTGAGGGTGGCCGGTTCGAGCCCGGTCTTCCGCTCCAAGCCGAGCAGTCGGGACTTCAGACTGCAAAAGCCGATGTAGCTCAGCGGTAGAGCACTTCCTTGGTAAGGAAGAGGTCACGGGTTCAAGTCCCGTCATTGGCTCAAAGCTGAACTTTAAACCTGAATACAAAAACAAATTTTTAACAAAACAAAAACAAAAACAAACCATGGCTAAAGAAAAATTCGACCGGTCCAAACCGCACGTAAACATTGGTACAATTGGTCACGTTGACCACGGCAAAACCACTCTGACCGCAGCTATCACTACCGTGTTGGCTAATGCAGGTCTTTCTGAAGCGCGTTCATTCGATTCTATTGACAACGCACCAGAAGAAAAAGAGCGTGGTATTACCATTAACACTTCACACGTTGAGTATTCAACAGCAAATCGCCACTACGCTCACGTTGACTGTCCAGGCCACGCCGACTATGTAAAGAACATGGTTACTGGTGCTGCTCAGATGGACGGTGCTATTCTTGTGGTAGCTGCTACAGACGGTCCAATGCCTCAAACACGCGAGCACATCCTTCTTGCACGTCAGGTAGGTGTACCTAAAATCGTAGTTTTCATGAATAAAGTAGACATGGTTGACGATGCTGAGCTTCTTGACCTTGTTGAAATGGAAATTCGCGAGCTTTTGAGTTTCTACAATTTTGATGGTGATAATACTCCAATCATCCGTGGTTCAGCTCTAGGTGGTTTGAATAACGATGGTACTTGGGTTCCAAAAATCATGGAATTAATGGAAGCTGTTGATACGTATATTCCAATTCCTCCACGTCAGGTTGATAAAGCATTTTTGATGCCTGTTGAAGACGTGTTCTCTATTACTGGTCGCGGTACTGTTGCTACTGGTCGTATTGAAACAGGTGTAATCAACTCTGGTGACTCTGTTGAAATCATGGGTATGCAAACTGAGAAGTTAACTTCTACAGTAACAGGTGTTGAGATGTTCCGTAAGATCCTTGACCGTGGTGAAGCAGGTGACAACGTTGGTCTTCTTCTTCGTGGTATCGACAAAGCCGATATCCGTCGCGGAATGGTTATTGCAAAACCAGGTTCAATTACCCCTCATACTAAGTTTAAAGCTGAGGTGTATATCCTTAAGAAAGAAGAAGGTGGTCGTCACACTCCTTTCCACAATAAATACCGTCCTCAATTTTACCTACGCACGACTGACGTAACAGGAGAAATTACTCTTCCTGAAGGTCGCGAGATGGTTGTACCTGGTGATAACATCACTATTCAGGTTAGCCTCATCGTTCCCGTTGCGATGGACAAAGGTTTACGTTTCGCTATTCGTGAAGGTGGACGTACCGTTGGTGCAGGTCAGGTAACTGAAATCATCGAGTAATCCTCATATACAGGAAAAATTAAAAGGTGTTTCGCTCCATCTTCGGGGCGGACACCTTTTCACCCTGTAAACGGGTTCCTGTTTTGATACCAGTTCTTTAAAATTAAATCGCCTTTCGAACTTTATATTAAATGTTCGAATTCATTAAAAAAAAACACACGGGTGTAGCTCAATTGGTAGAGTGGCGGTCTCCAAAACCGTAGGTTGTAGGTTCGAGCCCTGCCACCCGTGCAAATCATCATCAAGCCATGACAAAGCTTAAAACATATATCGAAGAATCGTATAACGAACTCATGCACAAAGTAACCTGGCCTTCGTGGTCAGAACTTCAGTCAACCGCGTTATTGGTTATGATTTCTTCCATCATAATAGCTCTGATGATTTTTGCCATGGACTTTTCGTTCAGCAATGTGATGGAATTGTTTTACAGTTTGTTTAAATAATGTCAGGAGCACTTATGACCGAAGAATCAGCCGTTGCCAAAAAGTGGTATGTAGTGCGTGCCGTTAGCGGTAAGGAAAAGAAAGTCAAAGAATATATTGACTCCGAAATTATCCGTAACAACATACAAGCTTATATTTCGCAGGTATTAATTCCTACTGAAAAGATTTACCAAATCAGAAATGGTAAAAAAATCAGTAAGGAACGCAATTATTTTCCCGGTTACATTATGGTAGAGGCCATAATGGTGGGCGAAATTCCGCACATTCTCAAAAATATTCCTGGCGTTATCGGATTTTTAGGGGATAAAGGGCAACCTATTCCGTTACGTCCTACTGAGGTGAACCGAATTTTAGGTAAGGTTGACGAACTTACAGAAAGTGCTGCCGAATTGAACATACCGTTCATCGTGGGAGAATCTGTAAAAGTAATTGATGGTCCTTTCAATAGCTTTTCAGGAACTATTGAAGAAATTAACGAAGAAAAGAAGAAACTTATAGTAATGGTAAAGATATTCGGGCGTAAAACACCGCTTGAGTTGAATTACATGCAAGTTGAAAAAGAATAAAAACAGTGGGAATTGTAAGAGTCGGGTTGTCTTCTCCACGTAAAATGCTTCCCCTCCTGATTCGAAACAAATTCCGCGATTCAATAAACAATAAAAATGGCAAAAGAAGTAAGTGCGCTCATTAAGCTACAGGTGAAAGGCGGTGCAGCGAATCCATCACCACCAATTGGTCCGGCTCTCGGTGCCAAAGGGGTGAACATCATGGATTTCTGTAAGCAGTTTAACGCCCGTACGCAAGATCAGGCTGGTAAGGTTTTGCCGGTAATCATCACGGTTTATATTGATAAGTCGTTCGACTTTATCATTAAAACTCCACCGGTTGCCGTTCAACTTAAGGAAGCTACAAAATTGCAGAGTGGTTCAGCTGAACCTAATCGTAAGAAAGTAGCAACCATTACCTGGGATACTGTGCGAAGTATTGCTGAAGCTAAAATGCCCGATTTAAACTGTTTTACAGTAGAATCGGCCATGAGCATGGTGGCAGGAACTGCACGCAGTATGGGTATCAACGTTGATGGTCAGCGCCCTTTTTAATTCATTAATACGGATAAGAAATGGCAAAATTGACTAAAAAACGCAAGGCCGTAATCGGAAAAGTGGAAGAAGATAAATTCTATCCGCTTCTCGATGCCGCCCGCCTGATTAAGGAAATCACCACGACTAAATTTGACGCATCGGTAGATTTAGCCGTTCGTTTGGGAGTAGATCCCCGCAAAGCCAATCAAATGGTTCGCGGTACCGTATCACTTCCACATGGAACGGGTAAAGCTGTGCGTGTTCTGGTACTTTGTACTCCTGACAAGGAAGATGAGGCCAAAGCCGCAGGTGCTGATTTTGTAGGACTGGATGAATACATTGATAAAATTAAAGGGGGTTGGACAGATGTTGATGTGATCATCACTATGCCCAGCATCATGGCAAAAGTGGGTGCTCTCGGACGCGTTCTGGGTCCACGCGGCTTGATGCCAAACCCCAAAACAGGTACTGTAACACTTGAAGTCGGAAAGGCTGTAACAGAAGTTAAAGCTGGTAAAATTGACTTCAAGGTGGATAAAACAGGTATCGTGCATGCTGCAATCGGCAAAGCTTCGTTCAGTTCAGAAAAGCTTCACGACAACGCTAAGGAGTTGCTTCAAACTATTTTGAAGTTAAAGCCTTCGAGCGCTAAGGGAGCTTATGTACGTAGCATTTATTTGTCGAGTACTATGAGTCCTTCGGTTGCGGTTGATTTAAAGTCAATCGGTGCCTGATTTCACTAACTTTTAATTCTTGAACGAAAATGAATAAAGAAGAAAAAGACCAGGTGATTGAGACACTGGTTACTAAATTAAGCGCTCAACCTAACTTCTATCTCACCGATACTTCGTCTATGACTGTAGAGAAGACCAATGCTTTGCGTCGTCTCTGCTTTAAGCGTAACATCGAATTGAAGGTAGTTAAGAATACATTGCTCAAGAAAGCTTTCGATCGTATGGAGGGGGATTTTTCTCCTATCTATGGCGCTTTGAAAGGCTATACTGCAGTAATGTTCTCTGATACCATCAATGAACCTGCTAAGCTAATAAAAGAAGTTCGCAGAACAGAAGAAAAACCCGTACTGAAAGCCGCATACGTTGAAGAGTCTTTTTACGTAGGCGATAATCAGTTGGACGCGTTGATTTCCATCAAAACTAAAAATGAAGTTATTGGTGAAATTATCGGATTGCTTCAATCTCCTGCACAAAATGTTGTTTCTGCCCTTCAATCAGGCGGTGGCAAACTGGCAGGTATTGTTAAAACATTATCCGAGCGCAACGCATAAACTCAAAATTTTTAATCAACCCTTTTTGTACAATCTCTAAAAATCAATAATCATGGCAGATCTCAAAGCTTTCGCTGAACAGTTAGTTAACCTTACTGTTAAAGAAGTGAATGAACTTGCTCAAATCCTCAAAGACGAATACGGAATCGAACCAGCTGCTGCTGCAGTTGCAGTTGCTGCTCCTGCTGCTGGCGGTGGTGCTGCTGCTGTTGAAGAAAAAACATCTTTTGATGTTATTCTTAAAAGTGCAGGTGCTAACAAATTAGCCGTAGTTAAATTGGTAAAAGAACTTACCGGTTTAGGATTGAAAGAAGCTAAAGACCTTGTAGACGGCGCTCCAAAGCCGCTTAAAGAAGGTGTAGCTAAGGACGAGGCAGAAGCGCTTAAATCGCAGCTCACCGAAGCCGGTGCTGAAGTTGAAGTTAAGTAATTCTTTACTTCTCAAACTGTTTAAGACCTCAAAAAACATTGAGGTCTTAAACTGTTTATACGCATTATAAACTTTCTATCTTTCACTTTTTAAAATCCGAGTACCTTGACTTACACAAAAAAACGCCAGCAGAGATTAAGCTTCGCCTCGAGCAAGCTGCCGGTTGAATATCCTGATTTTCTCGATGTTCAAGTTCAATCGTTCAAGGATTTCTTTCAGCTCGAAACCACACCCGAAAATCGCCAGAATGAAGGTCTTTTCAAGGTGTTCGCTGAAAACTTCCCAATTTCTGACGCACGCAACAATTTCGTGCTCGAATTCCTAGATTACTTTATTGATCCACCTCGCTACAGCATTGAAGAATGTTTGGAGCGTGGTCTTACCTATAGCGTTCCGCTAAAGGCAAAATTAAAATTATACTGCACCGACCCCGAACACGAGGATTTTGAAACCATCGTTCAGGACGTTTATTTGGGAACCATTCCATACATGACGCCTAAAGGTACCTTTGTTATCAATGGCGCCGAACGTGTTGTGGTTTCTCAATTGCATCGTTCACCGGGTGTGTTTTTCGGTCAAAGCCGCCACGCAAATGGTACCAAGCTTTACTCGGCTCGCGTAATTCCATTTAAAGGTTCGTGGATTGAGTTTGCTACCGACATTAATAACGTGATGTATGCTTACATCGATCGTAAGAAGAAATTACCTGTAACCACATTGCTACGTGCTATTGGTTACGAAAGCGATAAAGATATTCTCGAAATTTTTGGATTAGCCGACGAGTTTAAAGTCAACAAAACCAATATTAAGAATGCTGTAGGCCGCAAACTAGCAGCTCGTGTTCTTAAAACTTGGATTGAGGATTTTGTAGATGAAGATACCGGTGAAGTGGTTTCGATTGAGCGTAATGAAGTGATTATTGATCGCGAAATCGTTATCGAAAAAGAGCATCTCGAGCTCATCCTTGAATCGGGTGTAAAATCAATTATTTTACACAAAACCGATATTAATGCTGCAGACTATAGCATTATTTACAATACGCTTCAAAAAGATACTTCAAACTCTGAAAAAGAAGCGGTTGAACATATTTACAAGCAATTACGTAATGCTGAACCACCCGACGAAGAAACGGCGCGTGGCATCATTGATAAATTGTTTTTCTCTGACAAACGTTATGACTTAGGAGATGTAGGTCGTTATCGTATCAACAAAAAGCTTCTTATGAGTACACCGGATGATATCCGTGTACTTACTAAAGAAGACATCATTTCCATTATCCGTTACCTAATCGAGCTAATTAACTCTAAGGCCGATGTGGATGATATCGATCACCTTTCGAACCGTCGTGTGCGCACCGTAGGTGAGCAGCTATACGGCCAGTTTGGTGTGGGACTTTCTCGAATGGCCCGCACTATTCGTGAACGTATGAACGTGCGCGATAACGAGGTGTTCACGCCAACCGATTTGATTAATGCCAAGACACTGTCTTCGGTTATCAATTCGTTCTTTGGTACCAACCAGCTGAGCCAGTTCATGGATCAGACCAATCCCCTTTCTGAACTTACCCACAAACGCCGTCTCTCTGCCCTTGGGCCTGGAGGTTTATCGCGTGAGCGTGCTGGTTTCGAAGTTCGCGACGTGCATTATACGCATTACGGGCGCTTGTGTACGATCGAAACGCCTGAAGGACCTAATATTGGTTTGATTTCTTCGCTCTGCGTATTCGCAAAAATCAACAAATTAGGATTCATCGAAACACCTTATCGAACTGTTACAGAGGGTAAAGTAGATGTTGATAAGCCTATAGTTTACTTAAGTGCCGAAGAAGAAGAAGCATCCACCATCGCGCAGTCTAAAACAGATATCGATGCTAAAGGAAACTTCACCGATCATAAAGTTAAAGCGCGTAACGCAGGAGATTTCCCGGTTGTAGATCCGAAGGAAATCAAACTTATGGACGTTGCTCCAAATCAGATTGCCTCTATTGCAGCATCACTTATCCCTTTCCTCGAACACGATGATGCCAACCGTGCGCTGATGGGTTCAAACATGATGCGTCAGGCCGTGCCTTTATTGCGTCCTGAAGCTCCAATTGTAGGAACCGGTCTTGAGCCAATTGTTGCGCGCGATTCGCGTGTACTCATCAATGCCGAAGGCGAAGGTGTGGTAGAATGGGTTGATGCTAACGAAATTGTTATTCGTTACAACCGTACCGATGATGATCGCTTGGTGAGTTTCGATGATGACATTCGTTCATACCGCCTAACTAAATTCCGCAAAACCAACCAGAAT
>JBILCR010000326.1:0-3224 GCA_044353055.1 Flavobacteriales bacterium | reverse complement strand
CGATGCGATTAAGTTTACCGTTCAAACGCAGGCCGAACCTGCTATGACACCCGTAGTTAACAGCAAGCCCGAAGTTCTAAAACCCGAACTGCATGCGGCAGGTATGGTGGAGGCTAGTCAGGGAATGAGCGACATTTCATGCTCACTCGATAATCCAGAGGCTTGCGAAGCCTGCGGCAGCTGATTATTACTTAGTTAAACTTTAAAATAATAGAAATAAGCCTCGAGTTAATTGGGGCTTATTTCATTTTAGCCAGTTCTGTCTTAAGCTTAGCCGCTGTGAAACCTTTGTCATCAGTTCCTATGAAACTGGTAATTGGATTTCCGTTCCATTGCAGAAATACGCCCGGCGTAGAACCCTCGTTCCCGAATAACGTCCAAAACTTAGGAACATCCAATACCTTATAGGGGTATTTCTTTCCTGCTGTGGTAAAGAATGCAGGTATTTTTTCGGTTTCTTCATCCATAAAGAAGATAAACACCTTTGGAAAACCAGCCTGTTTACTTAAAGCGGTAATGCTCTTCGCGGCATCCTGGCAATGATCGCAACCGGCGGCAAACATACACACCAGGTATTTGCCCTCATCTACGTTAACTTTTTTACCGCCCGATTCGGCATAGGGTGCAAACTTCGAAACCACAGCGCGAGGACCTTGGTTTGCCACTGCAGTACTGTCTTTTTTAATCTGTCCCGAAACGATACTGCCCGTATCCGAAAGTGAAACTCCTTGAGAATCGGCGGGAAGTTGAACCTCTTCGTTTGATTCAATTAAGGGCGTTGAAATGGTTTCTGCTTTAGCAGTATCATCCTTGCATGGGCAGAACGGAAATACTACAAACATAAGAAGGGTAGAAAAACCCCAAATAACCAGCAACCAACTAAACCGATGCGGTTTTTCTGATTCCTTAGTCAATCGGTACAGCCAAGCCATTAAACCAAGAGTAACGATATTTTTAATGAAGGCTTCGAGTGGGGTCATCGGAATGAGCTGCCCAAAACAGCCGCAATTACCATTCATGGCGCCATGTTTCACCATTTCGATGCTTAGGTGAATACAGAATACCACGAGTAAGGCCATGATTGCCGGAATAACAAGTCGTTTTAAATAATGACGTTGAAGAATTGCAATGCCAAGTGCCAGCTCAACACCAATAAGGAGTCGCGAAAAATAAGGTGCCGAACACCAGGAGGCCACATTTAAATCGACCAGTTGCTTTTCGAAGGCCCAAATAGGAAACATTTTGGCAACAGCAGACACTACAAACAATACAAAAACTAAAATTCGGATGGCCCAGGCAATGCGTGTTTTATTCATAAACAGAATGTTGAATCAAGATTTAATTTAAACAAATTACAAAACGCAAAGTAAAAGCGATTTGTTGGTAATCAAAAACGACAAGAATTTTGCCAAATGCTTCAACACAGAAGCACGAAAGACCATAATATTTTATTTGCCACATTTTCAATGCAATGCAATTTGCTCGAAGAAACACAGGAAACAATTATTGCGATTAATGTTTCCTGTGTCAAGTACTTTATACCTTTGCACCCGTGAGCGAAAAGCAGGAAACCATACTCAGGAAAGCTACCGAACTCTTTATGCGTTGCGGGATTAAGAGCGTTACCATGGATGATGTTTGCAGAGAACTTGGGATTTCGAAAAAAACGCTCTATCAATATGTTCGCGATAAAAACGACCTCATCTTTAAGGTACTCGATCACGACATTTGCGAAGACGAAAAAGCCATTCGCGCCATACAAAATAGCGGCAGCCCTGCATTAGATGAATTGCTTCAAATCCAAAACATGGTGTCGGGCAAAATTAAAAATATGCACAGCTCCATCGTTTACGATCTTCGTAAATACTATCCCGAAGCCTGGAATAAAATGATGCAGTACAGGAACGAGTTTGTAGTAGGCAGTATTGAACAAAATATACTAAAAGGTCAGAAAGAAGGCGTATTCAGAACCGACATCCATGCTGCGGTAATTGCACGCATTTATTCTTCAAGGATGGAGGTTGTGATGGATGCGTCCCTGTTCGAAGGCCTGAGCCTTAATACGGCCGAAATTTACAGCGAGGCGATGCTGTATCATATTCGGGGCATTGCCACCGAAAAAGGCTTAACCTATTTAAAAGATATTTACCATACCCAACACGCATGATGCTGAAACCCTACTTATTTTTCGTTGCTCTAGTGTTTATATCACCTATAAAGGCACAAGACACGTTCGATTTAGCTCAAGCCATTGCCTACGGCATTAAAAACGGATATTCTGTGCTCAATGCCGCTACCGATATTGAACTTGCACAAAAACGCGCTGCCGAGATTAGGGGCATCGGAATCCCTCAGGTAAACGCTGAGGCTGGATATCAGAACTTTCTTCAGGTACCTGTAAGCGTGATTGAAGCAAGCGCGTTTAATCCACAGGCTCCCGAAGGCACCTACCTGCGCATTCCCTTTGGCGTTAAACACAATATGTCATACGGTTTTACCGCATCATGGCTGGCCTTTAATGGCGAGTATCTGGTTGCCGTACAGGCCAATAAGGTCTTTTTAGAACTATCAAAAAGCGGTTTGCGGAAATCTGAAATTGAAATTAAAGAAAGTATAACGCGTGCGTATCAAACCGTGCTTGTATTAAATGAAAACAAACGTTTATTGCAGGATAACATTAATGCTCTCGACCAATCCATTGCAGAAACCGACGCGTATTTCAAAGAGGGCTTCATCGAAGAGTTAGATCTCGACAGACTCAAACTTCTACGAAAAAATTTGAGTACTGCGCTCAGTACATTAGAGCAGCAAACCCTTATTGCCGAACAATTTTTGAAATTCTCGATGGGTTACGACGTTAATACGCCCATCAAACTCATCGAGAATCTCGAAGACCGAATAAATCAGGCCTCAACCGGAGTGGATGAGGTTCCGGCATTTCAACCTGATGCCAATATTGATAATGTAATGCTGAAGCAGGCGATGACCTTGCAAAAATTTGAAATTAAGCGACAGAAAGCCGCATTTTTACCCACCTTTAGCACCTACTACACCTGGCGCGAAAGCCGCATTACCAATGAGGGCGATAAACTTTTCGATCCGCTATTCAAGGTGCCCGGCGGAACCATAATTGGGTTAAACCTAAGCGTGCCTGTGTTTAAAGGACTAAGTCAACGAGCCCGCCTGCAACAAGCCGAATTGAACTTCAAAAAACTCGAAACATC
>JBILCR010000029.1:0-11155 GCA_044353055.1 Flavobacteriales bacterium | reverse complement strand
ATTTCGGGTTGGCAATCTTTGTCCATATCGCCAACAAAGGGAACGCCAATCCAATTGCCGCCAGTGTTCGGAAGGGTTCGCGATGCAATTACCGAAGGGCTGCCGTTGTTTGGGTTCCAAACATAAACTTCACCGTTTGAGCCTTCGCTGGCCACAATAACATCGAGGGCGCCGTCGAGGTCAATATCGGCGAGCGAGGTATAGCCATCATTTTTAGCCGGAATGGTTATAGCATTTATAGTATTTCCTGCCGTTCCCGTAGCATTGGTAATGGTAATTTCATAAACGGTGTTTCCACAGGCAAGTTCCAAACCGGGGTGCGATGTGAGGTCGGCAGCCACGGGGTTAGCAAGATCGCCAAAGGGCTGACGCGTCATAACAGAAAGGCCTGTGGCGCTTCCTCCCTCGGCAAGTTTATTCCCGGTTAATGCGTTAAAAACCTGATTGTAAACATATACTTCGGGTATGCCGTCGCTATTTATATCGGCAATACCCAGTGCGGAGCCAAAACGAGCCACAGTTGGATATCCGTAAGGCGCATCCGATTTCCATTTCAAAGCGCCTGTATGTTCGTAACAGAAAAGGTATCGGCGATCTGATGCTCCATTGTCGGGATGGTCCATGGCTGCAACGATTATTTCGCCAAAGCCATCATCATCTATGTCGGCAATGGCCACAGGGTTTGGGCCCACCCAAGCCAAAAAAGGAGTAGTTATCGTAAGCTCGGTATTTCCTGTGGCACCATTGATAATGAGCAAGTCTTTTGCCCGTCGTGGATCGGATGAGACCAAACTATTGCTAGATAAGATAATTACTTCTGGCGTATTATCATTATCAATGTCTGCAACAAGGGGTGTTTGATAAACAGGGATGGTTTCGGCACTGGTCCATTGCGATTGGAAATTAAGTGAGCCACCCGGAAACGAAAATTCGCAACTCGGTTCGCATAGTAAAATCTCATTGTCGCAAGGGCAGTCAGGGTCAAAAACATCTACCAAGTTATCACCGTCATCGTCTATCCCATTGCTGCAATTTTCTTGTGCAATAAGATTTCCAAAAGAACTTAAAACCAGAAAAAGAGTTAAGGTGAAAAATCTTTTAAGGCAGAAACGGATTACGCTCATAAATATGCCTAATTTTTATGTCGGGTTGGTTTGCTTCCGACACTTGTAAATTTCTACCAAGCAATTATTACTTAATTATACCCTCAGGCGATACTTGTTAAAATCGAAATGTTAATAACTCAAAAACAGAGAGAAAGACAAATCTTGAAGTATATTTGAGCATGCGTTTAAGGCTACTCGAAAACCTTCATATCCCATTTTGGTTGTTAAAAGACGCCTGCTGGGCTATGGTGTGGAGGCCCCTTGGAATAATTATGATTGTTCCAACGCTGCTGCTTTCGCTTTATCTTTCGTGGCGTTGCAGGAAAAACATGGGCGATTTTTTACCTAATGCTGCAGTAACCTTTTGGATTACTGCAAATTCCATTTGGATGCTGGATGAATTTTATAGCTTGGGAATACGCTTGATATGTTTATTGTTTTTTGGGGCAGGAACGCTAGTAATTACGTTTTGGCTTATCAAGTATTTTCCAATGCTTTGGAAATCAGACCTAAAATAGAGCAGTTAAAAGCGCGTTTGTGCCTAAAAATTACTGAAATTAAAAAGATGTCCATTTACCGAAACGCTTGCATCAACAGGATTAAGCGTCATAACAGGAATTTGTGCATCGTTAGCAATAATATCCTGTTCATCTGCTCCAAAAACAAAACCGGCTACATCATTTTCGGGATGGGTCATTATTATAATTAGATCGGCATCTGCAGTTGCCGCATAGCGGATCGTTTCTTTTGAAAAATCTCCCTTGGGCGACCGTGCCACATGTACATTGCATCCGCGATCGCGCAGGTATTCCTCGGCATAAGCTAGATTATTTTTTACCGCGTTGTTAGCATATTCATCACTTTCGTAAGCTGCAAATATGTGAAACGTGGATTTAAACGCCTTTGACAGTTCCGCTGCCCAAACCAACTTTTGCTTAGTTTCTTTTGAAAAATCAATAGGAAGAACAATATTCTTGTAGCCATGTGATCGAATGGCGCGTTTTTGAACTACTACAAAAGGGCGGTTTGCATTAAGAATTACTCGTAGCGCATTGCTCCCAACAACATGTTGCATGCCCTTTACCCCATGAGTGCCCATAATAACAAGGGAAGCATTCTCCTTATCGGAGGCATTTCCAATTTCTTCGAAAATATTTCCTCTGTAAACCAGCCATTTAACATCGATACCATGTTCAGCTCCAATTTCTTTTGCCTTCTGTTCAAGAGTTGTTTTAGCCTCGGCCTCCTGAACTATAATTTTCTTTTCGGAATCAAACATTCCGCTTTCCACAACATGGAACAAACAGAGCTTCTTATTGAAGATTTTTGCTAGATGCACCGCATGTTGAATGGCGTATTCGGCTACTTCAGAAAAGTCGGTTGGTATTAAAATAAGTTCGGAGTCAACAGGCCTGATCGAAGTGTTATTCATAAGAAGGTTGGAAAGAAGTGTAAAAGTAAAAATTATACGATTTAATTACCGAATAGCGGAAGCATATTCTATAAACAAATAATTACAAATTGTTATTTTAGAGCGATTTTTAATTTTGGGCATTATGCCACTAAACCAAATTTCTGCTCATAAAAAGCGGCTTAATCGCCTTAAATTCTTCGATAAAGAGCAGTACAATTATGCGCTTTATGGCGCCCTGTTTGGCCTTTTTTTCCCAATATTAGGAACATTGATTGAAACGGGAGCGCGTTCTGGCCAAATTAGTTTTCAGTTGATGCTGGAGGCTCAGCAAGGCTCTCATCTGTTGTGGATTATTAATACGGCTCCATTATTCTTAGGTTTTTTTGCCTCATTGGCTGGTCGAAATCTTGATTTTGCAAATAACGCTAATGATCAGATAAAAGAGCGATACAACCAAATGCTTGTGCTTCGCGAAATTGCTGATAGCGCAAATAGGGCGAAGAGCGATTTTTTAGCCAATATGTCGCATGAAATTCGTACCCCGATGAACGCCATAATTGGGATGAATTATCTTTTGAATAAATCGGAATTGAACCCGTCGCAATTGAGTTACAGTTCAAAAATTGAAGTCTCTGCCAAAGCATTGCTGCGCATCATAGACGACATTTTAGATTTTTCAAAAATAGAAGCCGGCAAGTTAAACCTTGAAAGCACAAGTGTTTGTTTGGAGGATGTTCTATCGGAGGTGGTGGACTCTGTTAATGTAAAACTTCAAAAAAAGAATGATGTTGAATTAATTACACATTTAGACTCTTCAATACCCGAAACATTTTTAGGTGATGGGTTGAGGCTTAGGCAGGTATTGCTTAATTTAATTGACAATGCAGTAAAATTTACCGATAAAGGAGAAATAAAAGTAGAGGCAAAACTAGAACGCAGCAATCAGGATGAGATTGCGCTGAAGTTTATTATTTCCGATACGGGCATTGGCATGACCGAGGCTCAGGTTCAAAAGCTGTTTTCGCCTTTTGAACAGGCCGACCTTTCTACCACCCGAAAGTATGGAGGAACTGGCCTGGGCTTGGCTATATGTAATAGTATTGTGAACTTAATGCATGGCCAATTAAAAGTTGAAAGCACGCAAGGCAAGGGGAGTGTTTTTTCGTTTTCGTGCATCTTTAAGCCTTTGACGCAAGGAGTGCACCTTCGATCCTCTAGTATGCGCCTCAATGGTTTAACTGCATTATTGGTTGACGACTCCGAAAGCGCTCGAATGGTTCTTGAGGAAATGCTAAGCAGTTTTGGCTTTAATGTTTTGGTTGCACGAAATGGAGTTGAGGCTCTGGATATTTACACGCGTGAACAAGCAACGAATACGGCAATTTCATTAATGGTGGTTGATTGGAAAATGCCCGGCCTCGATGGGTTGCAATTGGTGCATCATATTCGCCAATTGGATGGGGTTAAAGTGCCCTCTGTAGTTATGGTAACAGCTTTTGGTGCAGATATGATTCGCGAAGCCGCGGGGCAAAAACTTATTGATGCCTACATGCTTAAACCGATTAATCAATCCTCGCTCTTTGAGACGATTTGCAGCATTATTTATAAGGAAGAAATGCAACATAAAGGCTTGGTAGAAATAGATTTCTCGGTAGAGTTGTTTCGAAAAGTCCTTACGGGAGCAAAGGTTTTGGTTGTTGAAGATAATGAAATAAACATGGAGCTTTCATTGGACTTGCTTGCAGATGTTGGAATTGAGGCCGATTTTGCCACCAATGGCCTTGAAGCTGTTGATAAAGTTGCTCGGCATAAGTACGAGCTGGTGTTGATGGACATTCAAATGCCTTACATGGATGGCTTAAGCGCCACGAGGGAGATTCGAAAAAAAGCTGAAAATGCTACGCTCCCTATCTTGGCAATGACGGCTCATGCCATGAAGGGAGAACGGGAGAAGAGTATAGAGGCAGGTATGAACGATCATATCACGAAACCCATTGACCCCTTTTTACTGTATGCTTCAATTAGTAAATACACAGGACGCTCTGTCGATGAAATAGCTCAAAAGGAAGAATTTATCGATACGAAAACAGAAAAGGAAGACAAGAGATTATTGATTGAGGGCATAAATACCGAGGCGGGCCTATACCGAAGCGGAGGTAAATTAGAGTCGTATACCAAATTGTTGCGCTCCTTTGTAAATAAATACAAGGAGCTTGGCCAGGAAATCAATAGTTTTCTGAAAACCAAAGACATGCAAGGATTAGCCAATCTGATGCATACGTATGCCGGTGTTGCCGGAAACCTTGGTGCAGAAAGGCTCTATGAGCGTAGTTTCTTTCTTTCAAACAGCATTAAAAAACGAATAGAGGAAAATTCGCAAGAAACGTTTGAAGCGGATACTTACACCGAGATTAACGCTTTAACTCAAGAACATGATGATTTGATTAAAAAAATCAGTTCGAAACTTCCAAATTTACTCCAAGAAAAAGCCGCCGAAAAGGTCAATATTTCAAAAGAGGAGTTCCAAGTTAAAATTGCAAATTTGATAAAGCTCCTTGAGATGAACGATGCCGCGGCTATAGCTCTAAACCACCAATTATTGAAGGATTTTATGCTTGAAGAAAACGTACAATTAAAATTAGAGGAGGCGAAAATGCTCTTGGAACAATTTGAGTTTGATCAGGCATTACAGGTTATCTCAACTCTTAAAGATGTTTAAAAACGAAAACAGGCCTCAATTATTAATTGTAGACGACTCTGCTGAAAATCTATTGGTTTTACAAGAGCTGCTTCAGGACGATTACAGGATAATTCTTTGTAAAACAGGAGAAAAGGCGCTTGAGCTGCTTGGTGCAAAACCATTACCCAATCTAATTTTATTGGATGTTGTAATGCCGGGGATGAGCGGGTTTGAAGTATGTATTAAAATCAAAGAAAATCAACAAACATCAAAAATACCGGTGATTTTTTTAACGGCTCTCAATGAAGCAAACGAGGAAACGAAGGGATTTAGGGTAGGGGGTGCCGATTTTATTACCAAACCTTTTAATCCAGATATAGTTAAGGCTCGAATTAAAACACATATTGATCTTCAAGCAGAACAATTAAAATCCGAAGCCTTATTGCGTATATTATTGCCGGAAAAGGTAATCGGAGATTTAATCAAAAAAGGCTTCTACGAGCCAGAATTGCACTCCAACGTTAGTATTTTATTTTGTGACCTGGTTGGATTCACGCAAATTGCTTCCCAACTACCCCCTGCAAAGCTTATCGAAGAGCTTTCGGAGCTGTTCTCTCAATTTGACGAAATTTGTGCGAACCTCGGGGTGACTCGTATAAAAACTATTGGTGATGCCTACATGGCTGCATGCGGAATAGAGCAGGAGTTTCAAGATCACGCACACCGAATCGTTAAGTCAGGGATGGAATTTATTCGCTACTTGAATTTGCGTAACGAATCTTCGGAGTTTTTGTGGCAATGCAGAATTGGCGTGCATTCCGGTAATGTAATTGGAGGAGTCGTTGGTAAATCAAGATTTGTTTACGATATTATGGGTGATAATGTCAATATTGCTGCTCGCGTTGAAAGCAGCGGAGTCCCCATGCGGGTAACCATAACAGAAGAAACTAAAGCACTTCTCAATGATATTTATCCATTAGAGTCAATAGGAATTACAGAACTAAAAGGGAAATCCCCAAGAGAGCTATTCACTATAGCTCAATAATCTATCTTAGTAGAAGTTCAGAGAGGTTTTTTTGCAATATTGGATACCGCTTGTCCAATGAGTATGCAGTGAAGAAGGAAAAAGAAGACAGGAAATTAATTTGCAATTGGTTCCATTCTTCGTTGGAGCTAATTTCTCCACAATATACCATTTCGCGATATAGAGCCGTTCCAATTATTTTAAAATCGTCACGTCCCAAATAATCCAAATCCGCATCGCATAAAATCTCTTCCAGTTTATTACTGGTTTTTTGAGGCATCCTGGTGGCCTTAATACACCCACAGATAAGGTCTGTTTCCCTTTTGCTCAATAAGCTGTTTCGAGCAGCCTCCAAAAAGATTTTAATACTATACTCTTCATGATTTTTTCGCTGGTACAAAAAACCCGAATCGTGAAAGAGTGCGGCCACCGACAAAATAGCCAACTCGTGTTCATCACAACCTTCGGCGCGACCAATGTTTTGCGAACACTCAATTACATCGAGGGTGTGCCTTAGGTTATGGTACTCATAAGCGGGATTTAACTCCTGATCGAAGCGCCGACATATAATCGGGTAAAAGTGTTGGTAGAAAAGTGTTACACCTTCCATCAGAAACGATTTATTACAAATGTAATCCTTACCCGCCGAATAAGAAACATCAAAATTTCAAATGTAAAGAACTGCTTTTTCTGACTAGAAAGGCAATTTTAAAGCACTACAAATAAGTACTTTTGTATTGAATCAAAATATTGCAGGAATAAAATTTTCATTGTAGTTTTATTACCTCAAATTCGTATAAATATTTCCTTCTAGTTTAAGAAATAACCCATTTAATTTAATGTGCATATTGCACAAAATTTTATCCCTGATTTGTTGGTTTGACGGGATAAGCTCCCCCGGTTTAAGGCTTGCCTTCCGGGGGTTGTTTTTTAGTGCTGCGGCTCAATCAAATTCATAAGGGCGTCCTTTAATGACGTGTACCGAAATTTAAATCCCAGCTGACGAATCTTAAAATTAGATATTCTCAAGCCGCACAAAACAAGTGATGATCGTTCTCCGAGTATTATTTTTAATAAAATAGAAGGAACCCCAACAGCCCAAAAAGGTCTTTTCAAAACGTGGCAAAGAGTGGATGTAAATTGCTTATTCGTGCAGTTTTCCGTCGCTACCGCATTCAACGGACCTTGCCATCTGGTATCTTCAATAGCGGTAAAAATTATGCTGCACAAATCTTCGATATGGATCCAAGGCATTTGCTGCTTGCCCGAACCCAAATAAGCGGCGGCATACCATTTTACGGGAGTAATAAGCTTGGGTAGCGCACCTGACTGACCATCCAGAACAATTCCGGTGCGGATTTTTACAATTCGTTCGGCCCAATTTTCCCATCTATCAGCAGCAGCCTCCCATTCCAAACAGGTTTGTCCCAGAAAATCGCTCGCGGCGGACTCCGTTTCGGTGTGCAACACATCATCAGATGCGGTACCGTACCACCCCACGGCCGAACCCGAAACCAATACGTTTATGGTTAATCCTCTTTTTTCAAAAAATGCTTTAAGTAAATCAAGGCTTAATGTCCGGCTGTGCAGAATTTCTTTTTTTCTGGCCTTTGTCCAAGGGTTATCTGCAATACCGCAGCCGGCAAGGTGCACTACAACATCGGGTGCGCTTTTAGGCTCCCAGTCAATGGTTCCGGTATTTATGTCCCATTTGAAAACAGCATCAAAAAATGGTTGATTTCGCCCCGAGCGGCTGAGTCCGTAAATCTCGAATCCTTTGTTTTTAAGTTCTTTACTAAGTGCTTTGGCAATAGCGCCCGAGGCTCCGGTTATGAGAACTTTTTTCATCGTGTATAATCATAACATCAAGTGCTTACCTTTGTTGAAGAACAGGTGAAAATTTGCTTTTTATGGATAATGCTTTAAAATACGACTGCCACATATTTGTTTGCAATAACCAGCGACCCGAAGGAGCTCCACGGCCATGTTGCGGAGACGCAAACGGACTATCATTGGTGGCCGCGTTTAAAAAAGAGATCAAAGATAAAAACCTCCCCATTCGTGTTAGGGCTCAGCGCACAGGATGTTTCGATTTTTGTGAGAAGGGCCCAGTAGTAGCGGTTTATCCAGAAGGCGTTTTCTATGGCAATGTAAAAATGGAGGATGTTTCAGTAATCGTAGATCAACACATCGCCGGCGGAAAAAAAGTGGACCATTTAATTTTTTAGTATACGGGCAATTATTTTGTTTCCCTTTCGTTACATGAAGGCAGTGTTTAAAAGCATTAAAATTTATTTGCTCCTCTTTCCATTTATGGGGTTTATTATGTTTTTAAACTCTTGTAGAAAAGATGAAATTACAACCGATCCTTCCGATAAGCTTTCTTTTTCCAACGACTCGGTGTATTTCGACACGGTGTTCACCAGCCTGAGTTCCGTAACACAACGTTTTCGGGTGTATAATCCTAATGACAAAAAAGTAAATATCTCCTCAATACGTTTGGCAGGCGGCAACAGCTCCATGTTCAGGCTCAACGTTGATGGGGTTCCTGGCTCAGCGCATCAAAATATTGAGATTGAGCCGGGAGACAGTATTTTCGTATTCGCTGAAGTCACCATTGATCCAAACAATGAGTCCAATCCCTTTGTAGTGGCTGATAGTGTATTGTTTGAGACTAATGGTAATATTCAGAAAGTGCAGTTGGTAGCTTATGGGCGCAACGCTGATTTTTACAGGCCTACCAATTTTCCCTCCAATGGATTTCCTGCCTATTCAGTGCTTGATGGCTCGCAAGTTTGGACCAACGACAAACCTAAAGTAATAATCGGTTATCTTGTGGTTGATTCGGCTCAAACCCTTACTATTGAGGCGGGAACGCAGATTTATCTCTATAATAACTCAGGAATATGGGTGTACAAGCAAGGTACATTAATTGTAAACGGAACGCTTCAGGATAGCGTAGTTTTTCAGGGGGTTCGAAAAGAATCGTATTATCAGGAGGAGCCGGGGCAGTGGGACCGAATATGGATAAATCAGGGCAGTAGCGGAAATAAAATCAATTATGCGGTAATTAAAAACGGCAATATTGGCATTCAGGCTGAAGATGTACTTGAGCTAGGTAATGCGCCCGAAGGACAACTCGAATTGAGTAACACCCGAATCAGAAACATGCGGGCTTTTGGTATTTACGGTGTAAATTATACTATCAGAGCCTGGAATACGATGGTAAGCAATTGTGGTGCATACGGCCTGGCTCTTATACGTGGCGGCTCATACGATTTCAGACATTGTACGTTTGCCAACTATTGGAGTGAAAATGTTCGTACCGAGCCATCGGTGTTTTTAAGCAATGCTCAATCGCGACCCGATAATTCAATTGCAGTGGCCGACATGAATTTTGTTTTTAAAAATGGAATTGTCTATGGCAACCTTCAAAGTGGAAACGAGCTTTCAGTTGAATTCCTTCCCGATGCCGCCTCGAACTGGGTGTTTAAAAACAGCCTTTTAAAGATTGACAATCCCGACATAAATACGTCCGACCCTGCGCATTTTATAGCGATGAGGTTAAATGAAGATCCGCTATTTGTGGACGCAGATCAAAATAATTATCGTTTAACAAGTGCATCGCCTGCAAGAAATTGGGGCCTTGCATCTATAGTAAATGAATTTCCGCCTATACCCGAAGATCTTTTGGGGCAAAATAGGCTTGGCGACGAAGCTCCCGATGTCGGGGCTATTGAGTTTATCCCTTAATTAATCCTAAAATGAAGCATATCGGGGTTTTAACATCAGGAGGCGACGCGCCCGGAATGAACGCCTGCATAAGGGCGGTGGTGCGCACAGGCTTGCATTATAACCTAAAAGTGACCGGAGTTGTAGCCGGCTATGAGGGCCTTATACGCGGTGAATTCAGAAATATGGACTCATCTTCTGTAGCGCAGATTATTCATCGTGGCGGTACCGTTTTAAAGACCGCTCGAAGCAAGCAATTCATGACACCCGAAGGCAGGGCACTTGCATACCAGAACATTAAAGATAAAGGCATAGAAGCACTTGTGGTAATTGGCGGAGATGGATCTTTCAAAGGTGCTGAGGTTTTCAGTAATGAGTACCCCGATATTAAAGTTTTGGGCATCCCTGGAACTATAGACAATGATTTGATAGGAACAGATTTTACCATTGGTTATGATACGGCAATTAATACCGTTGTTGAGGCCGTTGATAATATCAGAGATACCGCCAGCTCACATAACCGCCTCTTTTTTGTTGAAGTAATGGGCCGCGATGCGGGCCTTATTGCCTTGCGAAGCGGAATCGCAGTAGGGGCCGAAGCCATATTAATTCCCGAAACACAAACGCATGTCGATCGCCTTATTGCCCAGCTTGAGCGCGGCTGGAAGCGCCAGAAAAGCGGACACGTTATTATTGTTGCTGAAGGCGATGACGCCGGAGGGGCATTTCAAATTGCCGAGCGGGTGCAAAAACAATTCACCAAACTCGAAACCAAAGTGGCCATTTTGGGACATATTCAAAGAGGTGGAAATCCAACATGTATGGATCGTGTTTTGGCTACACGAATGGGTTTTGAAGCTGTTGAAGCACTGTTGCAAGGCCAAAATAAAATGATGGTGGGAATTGTTGACGGAATGCTGAATTTAATTCCCCTGACACAAGCCGTAAAGCATATATCAGAGGTCAACGAACGCCTCTTAACGATGGCAGAAATAATGGCAGAATAAATTCCTTCGTCAACCCAAGTCCAAATTATTCAATGGGCGTAATTAAAACATATCTTTGTAATTAAATTAATCCATCCGATTGAAAAAAGTTAGTTTCGACAACACAGAAAATTCGTTTTTTAACGAACTAAATACAGAGGTTAAAGCCTATTTTATCGAAAAAGGAATAACCTCGACCGGAGATATACGTTT
>JBILCR010000028.1:0-11166 GCA_044353055.1 Flavobacteriales bacterium | reverse complement strand
AACGCATCGTTCAACGCATCAACTTGTTCATGGGATGTAACCGGCACACAGCCAGAAGCACCAGCAACTGCTTGCTACGAAAACGCATCGTTCAACGCATCAACGTGTTCATGGGATGTAACCGGCGCACAGCCTGTGCAGCCTACAATTGAGTCTTACCAAACGGCTACATTCAACAATGCAACATGTTCTTGGGATATTACTGGAACTCCGCCGGCAGCAGGATGTTATGCGGTTGAGGTATATGCCTTCAACCAGGGCTTAACCAAAGCCGGTGCTGCTGTGCTACCTGAGCGCTCTATCTCAACCAATGCATTGGGTGCACCTAACGGCCAAACTCCAGTTGTTTATGCACCAGTTCAGAATTTCGTTGCCCTTGGTTTTGGCGGATCAATCGAACTTCGTTTCGAAACTCCGATTGCCAACGGTCCGGGTGCGGATATCAAAATTTGGGAATCATCTGCCAGTGCAAACAACGAAACGGCTGTTATCTCTGTATCGCAAGATGGATTGGGCTATGTTCCAGTAGGGTCACTTACCCTTGGCGGTGAAGTTGATTTTGGAACTGCTTTCAGCGACTACATTCAGTTTGTTCGTATTGTTGATGTTACAAATGCAGCAACTTGGGGTAACAGCAATGTTGCTGATGGATACGATGTTGATGCTATTGAGTGTTTACACGGTGCTTACGTTATACCTGAGCCTGCTTCATGCAGTGCTGTGGAGGTTGTAAGCTTTGTTCAAGGACCGGTTCAGGATTTGGTTAGTCCGGTTGCTGCAGATCGTTCTATTGTTGCCAATGCTTTAGGTACGCCAGAAAATAGCGATGCTTCTACAACTGCTGCTAACTACAACTTCCTCACTCTAGGATTTGGTGGCGAGATTGTATTGAAATTCGGATATCCAGTTAAAAACGGTCCGGGCAATGACTTGTTCGTTGTAGAAACTACATTCGGCGCTGCTACAGTTAACAACTGTTCACGTTTTCCGGAGCGCATCCGTGCATTTGCTTCTCAGGATGGTTGCAACTGGGTATACTTGGGCGAAGGTTGTCAGGATGCTTATTTCGATTTTCAAACACTTGGATGGGCTCAGTATGTTAAGCTTATTGATGTAACACCGGTATTGAATTTTGCAAACGGTGGAGATGGCTATGAACTTGATGGTATCCTTTGTTTGCATGGCGAGGAAAGTAATCCGATTCCTGCTATTTATTCAGCTGGTGCGTCTGAGGTTGTTTCTTACAATCGTGGCTTACGCAAAAACGGAACGCCAGTAACAGCAGATCGTGCTAATGCATCGAAGGCTTTAGGTGTTCCTCAAAATAATTCCACTGTTAACTTTGTTGCCTTAGGCTTCGGTGGTAACCTTACTCTGAAATTCCCATATGTAATTTTCGACAATCCTGTTGAGAATGATCTTCAGGTTATTGAAACAACTTTTGGAAATGCAACGTGTACTTCTTATCCTGAGAAGGCTGAGTTCGAAGGTTCATTGGACGGAATTACATGGACTAGCCTTGGCGAACTATGCCTCGATGGAGAATTGGATGTGGCACCTGCCGGAGCTATCCAGTACCTTCGCATAAGCGATCGTTCGGCTGCAACTGCCTTTACCGGCACTGCTGACGGCTATGATGTTGATGGTGTAGTTGCTATTAACAGCCTTTGCGGTTTGGCTCCAACGCCACGTTACTTGGTGGATGATATTGCTACAGTTGATGAGGTGAGCAGCATGAAGCTTTATCCAAACCCTGCAGCAGAATACACTGTGGTATCTATTGAGGGTACTTCGAACCGTTGGACCATCGAGCTTGTAGATGCTACTGGAAGAGTAGTATTAAGCGAAGCGGTTAATGCCACTTCAACCGAAACTGAATATTTCTTAAAACTCAATGAAATTGAGCGCGGCGTTTATTTTGTTCGCGTAAGCAGCGGATCAGAAGTAATGATTGAGCGATTAGTAAAATAAACGTTGATCAGCTTCTAAAGCTTAAATGCTCAATAAAAAAGCGCCTCCGAATTTTCGGGGGCGCTTTTTTATTGAACCATGTTGAAACCTAGAGCCTAAAACATAAAGCCTATAGCCTGAAAATCAATGCAGCTTTGAACCGATAAGTCGTATAAATTCTGCACGGGTTTTTTCTTCCATAAATTCGCCCGTAAATGCCGATGTGGTAGTAACCGAATTTTGTTTTTGAACGCCGCGCATTTGCATGCAAAGGTGTTGAGCTTCAATAACTACGGCCACACCCAATGGTTTAAGAGTATCTTCGATGCAGTTTCGAATTTCGGTAGTAAGCCGTTCTTGCACCTGGAGTCTGCGGGCAAAGGCATCTACTAGGCGGGGTATTTTACTGAGTCCCACGATATGCCCATTAGGAATGTAGGCAATATGGGCCTTGCCGAAAAACGGTAACAGATGGTGCTCACACATGGAATATACTTCGATATCTTTTACTAGCACCATTTGTCTGTAATCTTCGGCAAACATCGCCGAGCGTAAAATGCCCGCTGGATTCGCTTCGTATCCTTGCATCAAAAATTGCATGGCCTTGGCGGCTCGTTCGGGTGTTTTTAATAGCCCTTCGCGAGCGGTATCCTCCCCAAGTTTTTCGATTACAAGGCGATAGGCTTCAGCAATTTGAGCGGTACGTTTGGCATCAAACTGTTCGATACGTTCGTACCCTTTCAATTCATTTTTTGATTCCTCATCCATAATACTCAACAAAATTGTTTTCGGTTTCGTAGAGCTTCACACAATGCAAAACGCAACGTTCACTTTTAATAAACGGATCGAGGATTTCCCAAATTTTGATGGCCAGATTTTCGGTTGATGGCATAATACCCAACATGAAAGGAACATCTAAATTCAGATTTTTATGATCGAGCGCTTCAACAATGTGCTCACGTATCAATTGACTCAATAGCTTTAGATCAATTACAAATCCGGTTTCGGGATTGGGTTCGCCTTTAACGGTAACATATAGATCGAAATTATGTCCATGCCAATTGGCATTGGCGCACTTGCCAAATACTTCGAGGTTTTTTTCTTCTGTCCAGTCTTCGCGATGCAGCTTATGGGCCGCGTTAAAATGCTCTTTGCGGGTAACGTAAATCATGACCAATAAAGTGTCAAAGATACAATGATGCGAGCGAGTAAATTAAAGGAATTTGTAATTATTCCTTTTGAACATTTTACTATAGATATATTCTATACGAACAGCTATCTAGGCGCTGCAATGAAATAATATTCGGTGCCGCTTTCAAAGTGTTGAATGAACTCTGATTTTAATAAAGGCTTTAAACCATCAAGGAAATGTTTTAATTGATATACGTCCATGTTTAGTTCATCGAGTAAATCAAACATCGCCTCAGGTCCACTGCCGTAATATTCAGCGGCTCCTTTTCCAAATTCGAAGAAAACATAGGGTTTGCATCTTATTATGAGCTCTTTACCACCGCGAATAACATCATATTCTCCGCCCTCAACGTCAATTTTAATAAGTTTGAGTTGATCGAGGGTCGCAAACACATTATCAAGTCGCTCAACGATTACCTCAATATTCTCGATTTCGGGGTTTTTAACCGAATACACCCTTTTTTGCAAGCCGCTGTATGCGGGGGCATTACGTACAAGAGTAAATTTTGCTTTCCCAGTTTCGGCTCCTAAAGCCAAAGCATAAAGGCCTACTTTTTTCTTGAATTTAAGTTGTAGATTTTTAAAAAGTTCGGGGATAGGTTCAAAACCAAAATGATGACCTTTTGGAGCCAGTTCCAACATCCAATCCATGAATTCGCCGGCATGACACCCGATGTCCAAACAATTGCTGTTTTTCTCTAGTATTTTATTCATAATGCGCCATGCCTGCACATCATAACGCATATTCTGATTGAGCGCAATGCCATTCTTAATAAGCAGGGGTTTTAAATACTTTTTTAACAGCGATCGGAAGTGCATTATTGCATCATAATTTTAAGTGCCAATGGCTCGTGTGTTTTTCGGTGCTTTAGATTTAAAAGCACTAATCCACTATATCCATTGGATTGAATAAGTAATTTTCGTTCTGAATGCGATTCGGTAATGGTACAGTTAAGGGTTTTTCCTGTCATGTCCAAAGCCGTAATTACATCATAGTGTTCCGCATTTTGGAGGTAAAATAAACCATTACTCGGATTGGGGTAAACTTGAGGCATGTTACTGGAGCTTTTGCTTAACTCTACCCCAGTTTGCCATTCGGCGCATTGCCCAGTTTGCGCGTCGCATTTTTTTAGAAACATGCTGGTTTGGCCAGGAGTAAATTCTTCACTGGTTCCGCAAAAAACATGATATCTGTCGGTATTTATGACGCTTCCCAGAGAGGAGGTAAATAGTCCGGGTCCAATAAGGCCGCCTATGTAAGAAAAGTTTTCGGTAAGAATGTAACTGGTTGCCTGCTCGAAACCGCCGCCGTTGTATAGTGTGCCCAAAAAAACCGTTTGATTTATAGGATTGTATGCTACGTCGCGAAAATCGAATCGGTAAGGGTCATCGGCTGAGAAAAAGGTATTTGATGGAGTTCCGTCAGCAGTGTATCTAAAAAGTTTACCCTTGCTAATGGTATCGTTAGTGGTCATGGTGCCACATACTAAAAAGCTGTTGTTTGGTCCTGCACCGATGCTGTTAAAGGTTTCGTTAAAGGCGGTTGCTATGGTATCAGACCAAAGCAAACTGCCCGTTTTGGTAAAACGCGCCACATACATATCGCTGTTGTTCTCCTCGGCATTCCAAATTCCTCCGCACACCATAAGCGTACTGTCTGTTTCGGCAAGGATACCACCTGCGGTTTGTTGGTCGCCAGACGGTATCTGGAAGCGTTGAAGTTCGTTGCCATTGGCATCCATTTGCACTACCAGCATTCCCCCGTTTGGGAAGGGCGAAGCGTATGACTGCAGCAATATTGCAATTTCACCATTAGGGAACTCAGCAACATCTTTTACAAAATCCCAGGCTGGAGTGCCTATTCGGCGGCTCAGTAAAGTATCCCCTAAATCATTGATTTTATAAATTAATGCATCGTAATCGCCTTGGTTTTGATTGGTATTTCCGGCCAGCAGAAACGAGCCATCGTTAAGGCGAACTAAACTAATGGCTTGCTCGGTGTAAGGGCTTCCGTATAGTTTTACCCATTGCTGGTTGCCCAATGAATCGGTTTTAATTAGGGCTAAATCACCATTAATGCTGCCCCATCCACCGGTTGATCCTGCCAGCAGGTAACCACCATCGGATGTTTCGGCCGTTGCGGCGCCTTGATTAAAATCTTCGGGCGCTCCATAGGTTCGGCTAAAAACACTTTGTGCCTGAAGTTTGGCAATCGTAAGCGCCATAAATAACAAGATGCTTAATTTCTTCATAGCACTAAGGCGTATTGTAGCATTACGCCGCCTCCCGAGTTGCGAGATGGCATGATAAAACCTTCATTATAAACAGTACCTAATTTCAAAAAATGATGCTTCGATCCATAACTTATTGCGGCATGCGTTCTAAAGCCGCCGAATCCGCCGTA
Source organism: Flavobacteriales bacterium (assembly GCA_044353055.1). GTDB lineage: Bacteria > Bacteroidota > Bacteroidia > M30B66 > M30B66 > CAMCXT01. Next base: position 5,621 of record JBILCR010000028.1, on the reverse strand, counting down.
ATTAAGGCCTGCCATGACTTTTAGGTTTGGAACTTTCCGACTTAATTGCCGGCTCCATTCTACGGTTGCCTGGGGTTTCATGCCGGGCACATTTCGATACATGAGTGCAAAGCGTAGATTCATTTTTGATTCCTTTCCGTTTGAATAGCTGAACCCAATACGAACCGTGTACGGCAACATGGTCATTTCGCTTCCGCGCTCTTCGCGACCGCGTAAGCGCCTTACGAGGCTATCGCCCAATACTAAATTGGTATCGGAGTACGTCCATACATCGTTAAACTGCAGGCCTGTAAATCTAAAGGCTGTATCGCGTTTAAAAACCTCCGTTTGATCGTTCCATTGTATAAATCCGAAATCCTGCACTTCGGCACTGAGCTGATACTTATATCCTTGAAGGAAAACAATGCTTGCTAGATTTATTCCAAAGCCCAATGATGGCGAGTTATTCCATTTATTGGAGGCTGCACCCGATTGCAGATAGCTGCCTTTCCAGTTGAGATCTAAATACGCAGCGGCCGAATCGGTATATAAACCCGCTTGCGGCAAGTTAATGTTTACATGCGAAACGCCTTGGTAGCAGGCCATCCCCAGCGAATACCCAAATCGATCATGTATTTTATTGAAGTTTGCATAGGCACTGCGGTAGTTTATGAGGTAAAGGGCGGTTTCGGACAAATCGGCGTTTTTTCCTAAAAACTGTGAATTGCCCTTAAAAACCAATTGGAATAGGTCGTCATTAAAACTTCCAGTAGCCATAAAATTGCTTTTATATCCTATTGATAGAGCTTGTTTATTGGCTTTCCATGTGCTGTCGGGATAGAAACAGGCTTCGGCCCCATATGTTAATTCGGTTCCAAATCGATTGTTGCTATCGTTTAAGCGGTCAATGGCTTTATTTTTAAGCGTTTCATCGATGAATTTCGGAAAAATAAACGCATTGGAGAACGCTGCAGGTACGGTATTACTGTTATATGATGCCGTAATGTGACTAAAAGCAAGTGCCTTCTTTCCGGGCATCAGAAATGGATTTCGGTGTTCATACACTACGCAGTCAATGAGGGTAACCAGATTTTCTTCAACAGGTGCATTGTCCTGTTGAGCCATGAGGCTCTGCGTCGCAATTAACATTAAAACAAGTAAATGCCTCATATCTTAATCCGTAAGTTGCCTTTTGCTCTGAGCTGCACTTTTACAAAATAATTGGCATACATAGGCAATAATGTGGCTTCTGGTTGTGTATTGATGCGCAGGCGCACCACAATGTAGCGCGTTTGTTCGATTCGATTGATATTCTCGGGAGATACTGAGCTCAGAAGCTGTGCCTTGCTGATAACGTTAACTTTTAAATTCTCATCAACGCTTGCAGCCGGAATTTCTTGATCTATAAAATACTGGTCGATAAGCACTTTGTTGGCATCGAGCAACCTTATTTCTGACGATAAATCGAAGGGGAAGCCGTTTTCGAAATAGAATGCCAGATCGGCACGGTTGACAGGACTACCTGATACATTTTCGAGTCCACTAACTTTAATGGTGTCCTGAAAAACTAGGGCATTGGCGGCAAATTTGAGCGGTAGCGTTAAGGCCATACGGACTTTGGCATTGCCCGTATTGTAAATAAAATCGTTGCCCGAGCTAATATTACCTAATGGATTGATGCGGGCATTGATTGAATAGTTAAGGCGATCGGGCAGAAGTTCCAAAACATTCACCAGATTTGAATTGCTGCTATTAAGCTGGAAACTTTTACGAACCGTAGTGTAGGGTATTATACCCGATCCTAAATTGGTGGAGCGTCCTATTTGCTGCACCTGGCCAATTAAGGGATGCACTAGATTGAGGCTTAGACCTGAGCTGATTTTACTGGCCGAAAATTGTGAAATAAGGAAGCTGAAATCTGCTCCAACCGAATTTTCAAGGTCAAGATCAATGGTGGCATCTTCCAAATCAAGGCTGCCTTCAATTTTCTTTAGAATTCCCAAATCAACGGTTTCATTTTCAGCATCGAAGCTGCGTGTGCCAAAATACCCTTTCGCAAAATAAGGCTTAAAGTTTTTAAAGGTGTATTGATATTCGATAGCCGGCAGATTGGCTTCAACAGGTGCACCATCGCCATTGGGATCGAGCTGTGCATCGAAGTTTAGTTCGAGTTGGTTGCTTGAGTTTAATTGTGGTCCGCGCAAGTTTAGGGTGTAACCGCTCAAATCGCGCGATGTTTCGTAGGCTATAGGATTTGAAATACTTGCAGCATCAATGCTCTGATTCACAATTTCAAAAGGGATATTGCCCCATTTGGCTTCAGGAATTGAAAGCGAATAAATCAAACGATCATCTACTCGACTAATGATTTTCGACTCGAGGGTTCCCGAAAGTAATTTAGCTTCGGTTAGTTCCAAACCGCCGTAATTAAAGCGCACCTGATCGCTCAGGTCGAAAATCTGGAAGCCTGCAGGGAGGTTGAAATTAAGCGGCAGCGAAAAGGAGTTGATTACCGTGGTGTCGGGGATGCGGAGTATAGAATCAGAAGGTATGAGACTCAATGCCTCTTCGATGCGCACTATGAGCGGTTGGCCGCTTTCGCTAACGATGAGTGAATCGGGAATAAGGTCTTCAAGCGAAATGGTGGTTTCGGCAATGGGCGCTGCTATGTCAACATCCCATTCGGTAAGCTGGTCGCTGCGGCACCCCATGAACGTAACGATGGCAAGAAACCAAAATACGTTTCGGAAACTATAATACGGCATAGGCAACGAATTTACCTATTTTCATCTATTCAGCGGTCATAATTTATAATAAAAAAGGCTGCTTCTAATGAAGAAACAGCCTTTAAATAGGTATTGACAAAATATTAATTGGTGTTCACATCAAACGAATTACCGTTTATGGTAACCGTAATGGTATTATCGCAGTCGCCACTTCCATAATTAATGGTACGAACAGGGCGATCTTCGGGCGTAAGGGTAAGGGTTCCGCTTACTATTTCGCGACAGCTTCTCTTAATGGTTAAAGGCGAGGTAATCTCGCTGGTCCATGAAATGCCGTTAGCTTTTGTACCTGCTGAATTTCCGCTTACCGAAAAAATATCATCCGAGGCAATTAATGGTGTGGTATAACCATCGAGCCAGGTACGTGTGCGGTTTGCTGTCCAGCTAACAACTCCTTCACCATTAGCCAAGGTAAGTGTAGCATCAACTTCTACATCAAATACAGGTTGGCCTGAAGCATTGGTGCCTGTATTGGTAAGCCTTCTGTAACCTGCAAGCTCATTTCCATTAACGGTGTACCCTTCGGGAATAATGGTGATAACCGTGCCAGTGGCAAAATACTGACCGGTTTTAATGATGCGCAACACACCCGCACGTGTTTTTCCGTCGTTACCTACACAGCCTGTTCCGAAGTCAACCACTATGGTGTCGGGATCGGCTACGGTTGCTGCACTTGTGTCGAAAGTAATGGTGGCACAGCCGTCTAAAATACCCATTTCGGCATCTGAAACTCTCAGTCCGGTAGTGCCGGTGCGGGCTATCTGGTCGGATATATCGTTAATTTCATTGAAATACATTTCGGCTTTACTTTCATTTTTTGCTGCTGAAGTATCGTTATCAAGCGCTTCTTTGCGACAGCCGGTTAGTGCGAGTACAACAAAAAATGCCGAAGCCGATAGTGAACAGATTGCTTTTAAATTTTTCATAAGGATTTTATTTTTATTGTGCCTCTTGACCTTACAAAATTATTAAGGTTTAAATGTGATACACATTTTTTCCCAAAATAAATACTGCGGGAATTTTATGCAGGTCGGGAGCCGATATGCTCCAATCTTTTATTTTTTTACTCCTCGTCCAGCCTTGATTTGCGGTGAGGTCTTTGCCAATACATAGGATATGTTCTGAATTGCAGTTTGCAGTCAAATCGTTTAACAAGGCATTATTCCGATAGGGTGTTTCAATAAAAATTTGGGCGGAACCGTTTTTTTGTACCTCGGCATCCAGTGCTTTAATTTTCTTGAGGCGTTCGTCTGGTTTTATGGGTAAATATCCGTGAAACGTAAAATGTTGTCCGTTAAGCCCAGAGGCCATTAATGTTAATAAAATAGAGGATGGGCCTGAAAGAGCAACTACATCAATACCTTGTTTTTGGGCTTCAGAAACGAGTGCCGCACCGGGGTCGGCAATGCCTGGGCATCCTGCTTCTGAAAGAATAGCCCCTATTCCCAATGTACTTAATTCCTTGATATACAGTTTAAGGGCATTTGACTCCGTATTTTTATCCAACACGCGCATGGGTAGGGTGTCAAAATCTTTACGATATCCGGTTTTACGTAGAAACCTACGTGCACTGCGTTCGTTTTCAACAAACCAGATGTTCACCGCATCCATCAATTCAAACTGGCGCACCGCAAGCCAGTTGCTTTCGGCTTCATCTGACAATAGAGTAGGGAAGAGGTAGAGGGTTGGTGTAGGGTTCAAGTTAAAGCTTGCTGACAATGACTTCTGATGCCCGATTCAACATTTCATACACATCCTCAAAGCCCTCAATGCTGCCGTAGAATGGATCTGGAACCGACATGTTTTTTTCGGGATGCACCTGATTCATAATAAGCATCACTTTATTCCTGTCATTTTCGGTTCTACAGAGATTGAGCACATTCATATAATTAGATGTGTCCATTACAAAAATGTAATGAAAATCGTCAAAGTCTTTAACGGTGAATTGCCGTGCCGTTAATCCAGAAATGTCGATCCCTTTTCGCTGCAGCGTTTTAACTGCTCTAAAATCGGGGGGCTCTCCTGAGTGATAGCCAGAAGTTCCTGCCGAATCTACCACGATTCTAACACCTGCTTTTTCTACATGATGTCTTAATATACCTTCTGCCATGGGCGATCTGCAAATATTGCCCAGACATACCATTAATACTTTTACTACGGTCAAAATAGTTTAGTTATTGATTGCCAATTTTCTTCTCAATTTCGTCGATGTAAATTCTAAACTTTTTATCGGTTTCCATGAGATTATTTACTGTACGGCAAGCATGCAAAACAGTTGCATGATCTTTTCCTCCGCACTGCAATCCAATACTGGCCAGCGAAGATTTGGTCATGTTTTTAGCAAAAAACATAGCAATCTGACGAGCCTGAACTACTTCTCTTTTACGTGTTTTTGACTTTAATAATTCAAGTGGAAGGCTAAAATAATCGGATACAATTTTCTGTATAAAATCTATCGAAATTTCTCGGGTTGTGTTTTTAACAAATTTGTCAATCATCTGGCGCGCTAGTTCCATGGTGATGGCTTTGCGGTTAAGTGTTGACTGGGCAACGAGCGAAATAAGGGCTCCCTCGAGCTCGCGAATGTTAGTAGTAATGTTGTAGGCCAGATATTCGATAACATCTTTAGGCATTTCGATGCCATCGGCATAAATTTTCTTTTCGAGAATGGCGATACGTGTCTCTAAATTAGGCACTTGCAAATCTGCCGATAAGCCCCATTTGAAACGCGAAAGAAGACGCTGCTCTAAACCTACCAGTTCTATCGGTGATTTATCGGAGGTAAGCACCAACTGTTTGCCTGATTGGTGCAGATGATTGAAAATCTGGAAGAAAATATCCTGTGTACGCTCTTTA
>JBILCR010000325.1:0-3259 GCA_044353055.1 Flavobacteriales bacterium | reverse complement strand
CGAGGATGCCAGCATTATTTTCTGCGATTTTGAAAATCGGCTTGATTTGCTTTTCCCATCATGAGTACCGCCAACTTGTGTCTTCGAAAAATCTTTTGAGCCCGATGAGGGGTTATAGCTCACAAATTCGGATGTACTATATGGACTGTCGTCAATATGAATTAAAAAAGCGGTTATGTTATCTTTTCCACCCGCCTCAAGCGCGGCATCAACTAAGCGCTGCGTTTTTTCATCGAGGGAGGCGTCGCTGGCCATAATTGACTTAATTTTTTTATCATTAATCATCCCGTTAAGGCCATCGCTGCACAACAAAAAGCAATCTCCCTTTTTTACCTTTATTTCGCGCTGACATACTTCGGTCTCAATTTCGGGGGCAATACCTATGGCGCGCAAAATTCGGTTCTTCATAGGATGGTTCTCGGCCATTTCATCGTCTAATTCGCCTTTATCAACCAATTGTTGAACAAAGCTATGGTCTTTGGTAAGCCGGTGTAGCTGCGAATCGCTCATCAGATAAATACGGCTGTCGCCCACATGGCCTATATAGCACGAATCGTTTTTAACAACCAATACCACGCCGGTGGTACCCATGCCCTTTAAACTTGGATTATTTAACGATTCGGCATATACCTGATCGTTGGCAAACGTAAAGGCGTTACTGATGGCTTTTTTGTAATTGGATAAATCTGCACCGGCAATAGAATCAACAATACATTCAACCGATTTTTGCGAGGCTACAGCGCCTCCAACATGGCCTCCCATTCCATCGCATACCACAAATACAGAGGTGCGGTCATCAATTATTTTATAGGCATATGCGTCTTCATTGGCCTGACGCACTTTGCCCGTATGTGTTAATGGAAATTTTGAAAACTTAATCATAGGTGGTTAAATGTGAAAAGTGGTACGTACTTCACCAAATTCGATTACATCGCCATGGTTGAGTACTGTTTTTGAAATGCGGGCACCGTTTACAAAGGTTCCGTTTGAGCTGCCTAAATCTTCGATAGTGAAGGTATAATCTCTAAATGAAATTTTAAAATGCTTACGCGATACCGTGGCATGGGGTATACACCAGGTGCAGTCGTTTTGGCGGCCTGCAATCAATTCGGGGGTATCCATCTCAAAACTTCCCGATCCGCCCTCATAATAAAATTCTATCCAAGGAAAATTGCCGCGTTCTTTCATTTTAAGAGTTTGCGCGCGCATTTCCTGCTCGTTTTGAACGTCCATGCGCTGGCGTTCTATTTGCTGTTTTTCTCTAAGCTGAGCGTTTCTAACTTCCTCAAGTTCGCGTTTGTTACGCTGCAATTTATCATCGGCTTCGGCTTGTTTTCGAGCCAATTCCTCAACCCTCTGTTGTTCGAGTTGTTGAGCAAGTTTAGCTTGTTTACGCGAATTAATTACCAGAAAAACAATGGCTCCAATTACGGCAAGGGTTAAAAAGGCAATGAGCGCAGCAATGCCTTTGTTATTTTTAATCCATTCGCCACTGCTCATTTTGGGCGCGTTAACAATAAAAGAAAATTCTTCTTTATTCTTATCAATGCGAATGGTGCTTTGGTGCGTAAGTCCATCTTTTTCATAACGCGTTGTGTACGAAATAGGGAAATACCCGCCTTGCGAGCGCGGAATAATTTGGCCCATGCAGCTAACAACCCCTTCAACTGCAGCTTGTAATGTATTACAATTAATAAACAAGCCATGCGAAGAAGCGCTTAGTTCCTCCACATTGCCGTCCATTAAATTATCGTATGGGAAAGCAATACCGTAAATGCTTACATTAAGGCGATCGGCGCGTTCGCCGGGAGATTCGCCCGAGTATGCTCTGCGCACACCTCGGTTATTTCCAATAACAATAATTGCCGTTGGGATACTTAAATCTTCTTTTTCTAAATATTCGAGGGTTTTAAATACTCCATAGTTTACATCAGATTGGTTGTATCCGCAACTTTGGCAAGCCACAAAGCTTCTGTTGTAGAACTTTAAACCGTCTATGCGCTTTTTTATGGTGTCTGGGTTGTCGCTAAACTTAAAAGGCGGCTTAAAATCAACCAGCACGTCACCATTGGCTTTTCTGCAATTAAACGATACAATGTCGATCTTATCCCCTTTTCGAATTATAGGGGCCTGCATAGCCGAAGTGAGTATAGCCAGATTGTTCGCAAAATCTGAATTTCCCGGTCCGTTAGTCACCAAAAATACCACTCTTTTGTTGGTAGGATAGGTGTCGGGTTTGCGAAACGATTCAAATTTAACCTGTACTTCTTCTTGATTTTCAATGAAATGAATCGTTTTCGAGTCAATACCATCGGGGTTTCTAACCCATAATTTACCTTCTACATCTGGAAAATTTTCGGTATTCAGATCGCGGATTTCAATTTTCCGATTTTGGGCATCCGTTTCGACCGATACACAAAAAAGGCCTACAAATAATGCGAGTAGCTTTAGTTTTTTCATAGTTTATTTACACGACTTAAATTTAAATAAGGTTTTAGCCATTTTAATTTCATCGCCGTCTTTTATGCTGTATGCTTTTCCAATTTCGAGTTCTTCTCCGTTGACGTATGTACCGTTTGCCGACATCTCATCCTTTATAAAAAAGCCTTGGGTGTCGCGGTAGAGTATTACGGCATGCTTGCTCGAAATGGTAGTGTCTTTAGTAATGGTAATGGTATTGCTCACATCCCTACCTATGGTGTTGCTGCCCTCATAAATCCGATAATCTACACCCATAGGATCGAGGGTAAAGGATACCAACCATCCAACAATTTTTCTGCTTTTTCTTGGTGGTTCTACAACATTAGATCCGCCGTTTTCGGCCATATCGGTTGCCGTAACCCCGCCAATAAAGGTTCGGTCAAAGTTCTTAGCGCCCGAAGAATTTGGGGTGGTAGAAACGGTGCGGCTATTATCGCCCGATCCCACAGTTTGGGTCCTATCGGTATATCCTCCTCCGCCTGATCCGGCACCACCACCACCAGGACTAATTCCACCCACTTGAGTTTTCTCGAAATCATTAGAGTTGGACTGATTTGAACCTCCCGCTTGGTTTGAGGGGCAATATGGACATTGAGCAAGTTCTTCTTTAAACCAATGGCCTTGTTGACAATTTTTAAATCCTTTCATAGGTTTTAGTGTGTTAAGTAGAAATGTTATTTTTTTACACAACGAATCAGATACCCATAATTATCTGCACGTTCTCTTTCGAAAATTGAAATTTTATTATTTAAATAAGCAATGGACATCGCTTCAATTT
>JBILCR010000324.1:0-3264 GCA_044353055.1 Flavobacteriales bacterium | reverse complement strand
TTGTCTAGTGTTTTTATTGACTTTATAAAAGTCACTTTTAAAGACATCCACAATTATTGGAATCCCAAAAGTTAATGGGCTTAACAATATATCTTTCACCAAGACACCTCCCCTAACGGACCTTTTAACTAGGATGGTTTGTTTTTCATAATTGGGATGGATTAGTTCAATTGCTGTCGTCTTGCGTTTAAGACTAACATTCAAAGCTAACTTCCCGTCAGAACTTTTAGACTCTTCTAATCCATTTCTCGCAACAAAATCTTTTACATTGTCAGAATAAATATTAACCGTATTATTCTCTCGCCTATCATAACTAGAGTATTTATAAGACGCACAAGAAAAAGTCAGCGTTAACAATCCAATAATCATGAAGTATCTATAAATATTTAGCTTTTTAATTAGCTTATCAGTTTTGTTTTTCATGTTTTAAATAATAAATTTAAAATATTGGTCGAATGTCTGGAAATTGTTTTGAAAAGTATTGGCATTAGATTTTAAGGCAAATTAAAATAAAACTTGGATTTAAGTCAAATTTTTTATCTACCGTAAAGAGGAGTCTGCCACCTCAGATATTTAAAAATTGAGGCTATTCATTTATTTGGCATGCTATAGATAACCAAATCCAATGTATTGATAATAAATTTTTTAAATTAATCCGAGAAACGCTATAGATCCATTTAGAACTTCACATATTTCCAGAATTCAAACCGGCACTGCGCTCAAAACCTCCGCATATTCTCTGAAACGCCCCAAAAAAAAGCTAAGCTCGGGAGAGCGTTCCAGCACTGGCTGATTGGGGAATTGCTCCTTTCCGAGCATTAATTTAAATGAAACCACAATGCTCGATTCTGCTTTGTTAACCTCACAAAGCACTTGTGTAGGATGAAATTTTAACTTCTTTACATAACTGGCAGCCCATTCGCGAAAGCAAATGCGAATGGTATGCACCCGCGCATCTTGATCATGGTTCCAAACTCCCAATACGTATTTAAAATGCTCTTTAAGTTTAAATTTTCTCTCTAGCTTAATGGGATCAAAATAAATTGTATTTTCTTCTTCATCGGTTTGTACATCCACTTTTAATCCAGTAATTAAATCAATACGGTAATTCATAATTCGGTCGTTAGTTATAGCCGTTAAATAATAATATTCATTATAAAACCGAATCTGCATGGGTGAAACATGAGTATGATGCCGCGATGCCGCCAAAAGTTCGTCTTGCAGTGAAACCGGATGATATAGAAATTCTATTTGTTCACACTTGTTAATATGACCCAATATTTTTATGGCCAATTCAATGACCTTTTGCGAACACGCTCCGTTGCGATACTTGCTGTCGTAAAGCTCGGCACCACTGTGGTACACCACCGATGCACTATCCATTTCTGATTCGGTAACCCCAAACAAATCGGGCAGCGAATCGAGGATTTTACGTACCGCAGGAATGCTCTCATATTTTTTAAGAATACCGCTTAAAAAGGGTAAGGTATACCGCTCATTTTCATCTAAATCGCCAAATTCAGGCCTTGTTGATTCCTCGTGCCAGGTGTATATTTTATTTCGGTAATTTACTTTGAATACTTCCTGATTTTTACTTCGTGTAAAGCCTTGCAAACTATGGTTAAATTGGCCTTTTCGAAGCTTTTCAATCAACGTTTGTAGGGTACGAAGCTGCACCGCATTTAAATCAGCCTCTTCAAGTTTATCATTCAAATAGGTGCGCATCTCTTGTAAGGTGCCGCCTCCATTATCTAAGAACTTACATAGAATCTTAATGCGTAACGTAGTGATTTTTTCCTGATCCATAACTCATCGATATATAAAGCAAAAGTACTTATTACTACGCAATACGATTGCGCAGCTGGCACTCAACTTTGCATAAATTTTAAAAACATGAAAAACTGGATCAACTACTTGCAGTCGCTTGAAAGAAAGTCAAACGAACGAAACAACCTCCCCACCGAAGCAGAATTGGAGGCCTTTTGCGAATTTACCAACACTACCTATGCGCAGGGCGCAGTGTTGGCGGCATGCATTATGAATAAAGGTAGGCGCAAAACAGTAACGGTATCCTCTATTTTTGACCTTCTAGCAGACCGAATCGAACCTCAGGACCTAAATCATGCTTTTGAAACAATGGTTACCTGGGGATTTATCGAAATTAAAGCCGATGATGCATCTGATTACGACCCCGAACTTGAATTGAACCATACCGTAGTGGTGGCCTTGCGCACCGATCAAAAATTCCTTTTGCTGCGTCACAAACAGGAGATTCAGCCTCAAGAACAGGAACTGCTTAACATGTATGCATTGGCCGTATTGTTTCTTAGTCGCAGTATAGCTTGCGCTACGTGGCAGATGCACTGCATGGCTTTTATCCGAAAATCAGGCCACCCGCTGGCCAGAAAAACGAAACGCCTAAAATGCAACGAACTTGTTAAATCGGCTGCACTTTTGGCCTGTTTGTTATTCATTATGGACTGGCGCAATCTAAACGTGCGCTGGCTGAGCAGTCTTTTTAGCTCAAATCGACTGCGTGCCAAAAGGCTTCATGATGAATGGATGTCTGATACTTCGGCACTACTAGCCACCGGAATGCTGCGACTAGAGCAAGGCAGCTTTGGAAGAAAAGTTTTGGTAGCCGACTATTTGCTACCTGCTTTAAATGAAGTTAAACGCGGCGGCAACACTACACCCGAAGCACTTTTACTCCCCCCTACCCTCCAGCGTATTACCGCATCAACGATCAGCGAACGAAGCTTACTCTACAACGATGATATACGCTCGGTTACCGATGAATTATTCCAACTGCTGCTCCCCCAAAAGTTTACTACGTATAGAAAACGAATGCAGAAACAAAGCGAATTTAGCGGCATTACGATTCTGCTTTCGGGCCTACCCGGAACCGGAAAGACAGAATTAGCGAGACAATTGGCGCGCGAAAGTAATCGCGAACTGCTTATGTTTAACGTTTCTGAGCAGCGCGATATGTATTATGGCGAAAGCGAGAAAAAAATAAAGCAGCTCTTTGATTACTATAAAGCCAGTGCTGAAAATCCTGCAACTGCACCTATACTGTGCTTTAACGAGGCCGATAGCATCTTTCAACAACGAGCCAACAACATGGGCAATACAGCCCAAACCGAAAATGCCGTACAAACCATTTTACTCAACGAGCTCGAAGCATTTAGCGGCATATTAATTTGCACTACCAACCTACCCCAATTGTTTGATGCCGCTTTTGCACGCAGGTTCCTTTACCGA
>JBILCR010000323.1:0-3277 GCA_044353055.1 Flavobacteriales bacterium | reverse complement strand
GACCTATTTTAACGAAGACAGCGTATTGCTTTCGGTTGAAGTGTGGGATAAAGGCAAAAAGAACGGAATAGAGCGCACGTATTATCCTCAAGGGCAAGTTGCTGAAGAGATTACCTGGAAAAATGGGCTCAAACAGGGAGCCTGGAATCAATTTTTTGATAACGGTAAAAAGCGCCTTGTTTCAACTTACGATAAAGGCGAGATTAGCGGTAAAACCATTTATTTCCATAATAACGGTGTACCTAAAATGGTGGGGATGTATAAAAATGGAATTCGCGAAGGGGCATGGGTGCATTATGATCCCTACGGCAAAGAAGAGTACACCGAAAATTATAAAAACGGAGTTTCTGATCGCGTGGAGATTATTAAAGGAGGCCCGCCTTCAAAACCCATTCCTGAACCATCCATAAACGACGTAAACATTCGATGAGTAAGAAGGGAAGAATTTTAGTGGCCATGAGTGGCGGTGTCGACAGTTCAGTTGCCGCCATGCTTTTGCATGAAGAAGGGTATGAGGTAATCGGAATCACCATGAAAACATGGGATTATGAAAGTTCGGGCGTGGCGAAAAAAGAAACCGGGTGTTGCAGTCTCGACTCAATACACGATGCGCGCGCATTGGCCGTTCGCTTTGGATTTCCGCATTACATACTCGATATTCGAAAGGAGTTTGGCGAAAGTATCATCGATAATTTTGTGGATGAATATTTAGCCGGAAGAACGCCCAATCCATGTGTGCTTTGCAATACACATATTAAGTGGGAGGCATTGCTTAAACGTGCCGACATGCTCGACTGCGAATTTATTGCCACCGGCCACTATGCCCGTCAACACATGGTTAATGGCCGTCATGTCATTTCCCGAGGTTTGGATCACGCAAAAGATCAATCGTATGTGCTTTGGGGGTTGAGTCAGCAATCGCTTGCTAGAACACGTTTCCCTTTGGGTGGATACAGAAAGCCTGAAATTCGTAAAATGGCTCAGGATGCAGGGTTTATAGAATTAGCCAATAAAAGTGAGAGCTACGAAATTTGTTTTGTGCCCGATAACGATTACCGTAAATTTCTAAAAAATAGGGTAGAAGGACTCGAAGAGCGGGTTAATGACGGCGATTTTGTATTGACCGACGGCACCAAAGTAGGTAAGCATCGAGGTTATCCTTTTTACACCATTGGTCAGCGCAAAGGTCTTGATATTGCACTTGGTAAACCCGTTTTTGTAGTTGAAATAAAGCCCGAAAGCAATACAGTAGTTTTGGGGGATAAAGACGATCTCATTAAATCAAAAATGACCGTTCGTAATGTAAACTGGATGAAGTACGAAACCATTACAGACGACCATCAGGCGCTTGCCAAAATTCGGTATAAGCACGAAGGTGCAGGCAGTATATTAAATATGTTGCCTGATGGAAATTTATCGGTAGAGTTTACCGAAATCGTTACCGGTATCGCACCTGGCCAATCGGCCGTGTTTTACGAAGGCGAAGATTTGTTGGGAGGAGGATTTATTAATAGGTGAGGTGAATAAGTTTTTTTATCACCCGAACTATTTTAAATGAGCATCGTTAGTTTCGTATGCGTTAACGCCTCAATATGAAATCAAATACGTATCTGTTGTTTTTTTTCTCTATTGTTTTCACTGCCTGTAAAAAAGAAAGTATAGAAACAGTACCACAAAACAACACCAATTATTTGGTAGCTCAACAGGGCTTTTATGTGGAGTATAATTGCGATTCGGTGGTGGTTGACGATTTCAATGGAACCATCGATACGTTTACTTTTCAGATTAAGGAGTACCAACAATCCTATTTTACCGATAATGAGGGACGACAAGCCATTCGACTTGAACGATGGAAACGCGGAGACAGCACCTTACCCTGGCAGTTAAAGGATGTGTGGACCTTGGTAAAAACCTCTGATCGTGTTGAAAAGGTGGAAGAAGATCTGAGAATGGTAAAGCTACTTTTTCCCTTGCGCGAAAATTTGGAGTGGAATCAACACCTGCTCAACAATTCGGATCCACGTATTGTAAATTGCAAAGATGTTCACAAGGCGTTTACTATGAATGGTATAGCATTCGATTCAACCGTTACCGTGGTTAATACCGATCCCGAAAATCTGGTAAGCGAGTACCGCGATACTGAAATATTTGCCGCCAATATTGGTATGGTGTATAAAAAACTAACCAATGTACGTTATGTTACTCCGCCTCAAACCGGAATTAGAAGCGGTTCGGTTTATACGATGAACGCTTCACGATGGGGTTTTGAATAGTTGATTCATTCTATTTAATCTATTAATTATGAAAAAAATAGTGCTTGCCTTCTTTGGTTTTTTTCTTGGGGCTAATCTCTTCGCAACCTCAAGCGACAGCCTTGTTTTTCCTCAAAAATTTTGGATACGTTTGCTCGACAGGCCTTCGGTTAATGAACTTAAAAGCGTGTATAGACCAAGTTTATCCGAGGCGGCCATTAAAAGAAGGGCCTCGCAGCATATTTCACTCTCGGGGAATGATTATCCGGTAAATCCCCAATTTGTATCTCAAATTCGTGAGCAAGGCTTTAAAGTGCTGAATGTGAGTCGATGGTTTAACTCGGTAACGGTGCTGGTTGAAACTAAAGAGGAATACGATCGCCTAAAAAAACTCAGTTGCGTGAATACCATGGAGCCAGTTGGTAGGTTGATGTATAGTTCGTTGCTGGAATGGCAAAAAAGCAACCGTCAAAAAATCGAGGCACGCACCAAACCAAAGCTTAATGCTACTAGCGATGCTTCAGCTTCAATTAAAAACACTAATTATTACGGCAAGGCCCTCAAGCAAACCGAAATGATTGGCCTCGATGATTTGCATCGACTTGGTTATAAAGGAAGTAGCGTTGTGATTGCCGTTTTAGATGCCGGTTTTTACAATGCCGATCGTATGTTTTGGTTTGATTCATTATTTTCTCAACAACGAATTTTAGGCACGCGCGATTTTGTAAGTGGGGGCCTCGAAGTATTTGAGGATAATCCACACGGCATGTCGGTATTGTCATGCATGGCGGCCAATGTTCCGGGCCAGATGGTGGGAACAGCGCCCTCGGCGGCATACTGGCTGCTTCGGAGCGAAGATGCCGGATCCGAATACATAATTGAGGAAGATAATTGGGTAAGTGCCGCTGAGTTTGCCGACAGTGTTGGGGCTTGGATAATTAACTCTTCTTTGGGATATACCCGTTTCGACGATGAGCAAACCTCTCATACGTACAGTGACATGGATGGCAATACCACCCGCATAA
>JBILCR010000322.1:0-3279 GCA_044353055.1 Flavobacteriales bacterium | reverse complement strand
GTTAAAATCCAATATCGAGGCTAAACATATACGACTTTTGCTGCGGCGCCGTTAGATAGGTAATGTTTGGACTCATGTTACGGTCGGTGGGGTTTTCGAAATCGCGCGAAATTTCGGGATCAAGACCTATAAATTTAGTAAGGGTAATGATGTTATTGCCTGATATAGAGATGCGGGCACGCCCCAGCTTAGCTTTTTTAATAAGCTCATCAGGCAAGTTGTAACCTAGGGATAAGGTGCGTAAACGCGCATACGTTCCATCATGCAGCCAGAGGTCGGTATTAATCCACGGTGTACCCGAGCCATAATTAGCCGGAGTGGTAGTAAGTATGGGATACACGGCATTATCGCCAGGCTTCTGCCAGCGGTCGAACTGGTCGGTGCGGTGATTCCAGCCATCGCTGTCGTAGGTTCCAAGTTGGCGTTTTGAAGACGAATCGTAGATATCGCCACCCAAAACAAACACCCAAAACATGGTTAAATCGAAACGGCCAAATTTAAAGTCGTTACGAATACCGCCAATGGCATCGGGCAGAATAGAGCCTGTTGAAACGCGGTTATCGGGGGTCCATTCGAAGGTTTCGTTTCCGTTTTTGTCGAGATACACCGGGCGGCCACTTTCGGCATCTACATGGCTGAATCGTACGAGGTAATTATTCCCCACCGGACGGCCTACCACAAGGCGCGTATCGTTGGTGCCTCCCGAAATGGCATCCTCACTGTAGGCTCCCAAACTGGTAACTTCGTTGCGGTTGCGTGCAATGTTAAAATCAACCGACCATTTAAACTTGCGGTCAATAACTTTTGCTTTAAGGCTTAACTCAAGACCGCTATTGTTAATGCCTCCAACGTTGGCCCAAGTATTAGCAAAGCCGGTGTTAAGCTGGGTTGAAACGTATAACAATACATCGTTTGATTGCTTGTTATAATAAGCAATTTCGCCGGAGAAGCGGTCATTAAAGAAGCCGTATTCAAGCGCTACGTCGAAGGTACGCGATGTTTCCCAACTCAAATTAGGATTTGCAGGGTTATTGGCATTAGGGAAGATAATGGTTTGACCATTGTAGGCATTCGCTGCAGAGCTGAAAATACCGTACTGAGCATAGGGCGGAATGCTCGAGTTTCCGTTAACTCCAATACTTGATTTTAACTTAAGGAATGAAACCACTTTGTTCTCTTTTAAGAACGCTTCTTCGCTAACTATCCAGGCTGCAGATGCAGAAGGAAAAAATCCGTATTTGTTATTGCGTCCAAAACGGCTCGATCCATCGCGGCGGCCTACCATTTCCACATAATACTTGCCTTTGAAGTTGTAGTTTACGCGGCCAAAGTGAGATACAAAGTTCCACTCTTCGAATGAGGTATTTTGGTCGCTGATGGTTGTAGGACTGTTTTGATCGAGAAAACCAGTGGCATCAATTTCGTTTCGTTGGCTGGCAAAGCGGTCGGTGCGGCTTTCCTGGTATTCCATACCCAGCATGAAACCAAAATTATGGTTTTCTTTAAAGGTTTTTAAGTAGTTGGCCACCGCGTTGTAGTTGTAATTAGCCACTTGGAAGCTTTGGCGGTAAGCGCGGCTAAGGGTGGGATTATTTTGATCCCAACCCGGCTTTTGGTATTCGTTGTTGCGCCAGAACATATAATCGAGTGAACCCGAACCTGTAATGATTAAACCTTTGATGGGTTTAAACTCAAGCGATACGTTGTTAATGCTTCGGTTTTCGCGGGTTTGAATATTGCGAAGCTCGCGTTGCGCCACCGGATTACGTCCAATATCGTTGCTGGGGAAATAAAAATCGCCTGCACGGTGCACGGTGTCGCCCTGATCGTTAATCACATCCTTCTCATGATAAATAGGATAAATAGGCAAAGCTGTTGACATTGCCGCACCCAATCCCCCACTCCATGCCATACTCTGGCGGTTATTTACCCCTTCGGATAGCGATGACGACACTGAGATTTTAGCCCAATCGGTAACCTGAATATCGCCGTTAAGACGGCCGGCGTTACGAATGTACGAGTTGCCAATCATGTACGATTGATCGTTCTGATTCGAAAACCCACCATAAACATTGTGACGCTTACCTGCATGAGAAATGCCTAAATCATACCCTTGCTGTCTGCCGGTACCTATAACTTCCTTCACCCAATCGGTATTGGTTTTTTGAGCATCTTCCCAAGAAATATTACCGGGCAATACCGGCGTTCCTGTTTTGCCGTCGTTGGTCCATGCCTCCTCATACATTTGAAGGAATTCCTGAGAATTCATCATATTGGGCAATGCGGTTGGCATTGTAATGCCCTGACGGGTAGAGAAATCAACATGATATCCTTTTTTCTTGCCTCGTTTGGTGGTAATTAAAATAACTCCGTTTGAACCACGAGAGCCATAAATACCAGTAGCAGCAGCATCTTTTAACACCTCAACCGATTCAATATCGTTGGGATTAATAGATGCCAGCGGATTGTTATTCATGGCGCCGTTGTTACCATTTAGGAAATAATCCTGCGTAATTGGAATACCATCAATAACATACAGCGGATCACCTCCGGCCGAAACAGATGCCACCCCTCTGATGCGCACCGTAGATGCGCTACCAGCAGCACCAGAACCGGTAATCACCTGAAGTCCTGAGGCTTTACCCTGAAGTCCGTTTTCGAAACTTGGGGTGGGCAGTTCCATAAGCTCTTTCCCTTCGAGTTTTACGATGGAACTAGAAACATCACGCCGGCGTTGTACACCGTATCCCACCACCACCAACTCATCCATCACATTTTCCTTTGCCTGAAGCGTAAAACGCTGTTCGATGGTTTTGCCGGCCTCAACCGTAAAGGTGCGAGTTAGCTTTTCGAAACCAATCATGGTAATCTCGATACTCACCTTGCCGGGAGTGAGGTTTGACAAGGTAAATGCCCCGTTGATATCGGAGGTAGTTCCAGACGAAGTATTGGCCACACGAACGGCAGCGCCAATTACAGGTTCGCGGTTAGCGTCAACGAGCGTACCCTTAATGCTTTGTGCCAGTAAAAATGGGCTAAAACCCAACAATACCAGCATAACGAGTAGATTGTTTTTCATGTATGTTGAAACGGATGAAATTAAGGTTTAACAAGTTTTCCTGTAAAGATTTCGGAGCCTGAATTAAAGCTGTAGAAATACAATCCGGCCGGTAGTTGGGACGCATCGAGCACTAAATCTTTAGAGGCATTTTCGCCCGAGAAGGTGAACTCAACCACTCGTTTTCCGGTTAAGTCAGAAAGTACCAAACGATCATTTCT
>JBILCR010000428.1:0-3281 GCA_044353055.1 Flavobacteriales bacterium | reverse complement strand
CCAATGGAGGCACAACTTGGACACAGGTCGGATCTGATTTCACAGCGAGTTCAACGGTTCAATTCTTCAATGAAACGCTTAATATATCGGGAAATGCCCGTGTCAGAATTGTTCATGTTTCAGGTGGGAATACATCGACTGACAGAAGATTAAATATTGATGATATTGTTATTTCCGACAATAACGTAACCGCTGTATTATCAGTCATATCGCTGGCAGCTCAGCCTGCTGCATTTACTGCCTCTACAGCTTCAGTTTGTCCGGGTGCCAGTGGCATAGTTTACACTGTACCGGGCATACCCAATGTTACTTACAACTGGTCGTACAGTGGAACAGGAGTTACCTTCAGCGGAAGCGGAAACAGCGTTACTGCCAGTTTTAGTCCTACCGCTACCAGCGGCAATATCAGTGTTACTGCCAATAATTCATGCGGTGCAAGTGTTGCCCGTTCTATAGCTGTAACAATAGATCCCGCTCCAACAGCCAGTATTACGCCAACCTACTGTTTACCGGGTGGACTGGTTCGGCTTACAGCAACCACTGCTAGCTCCTATTTATGGAGTACTGGCGAAGTAACCAATTTTATAGAGGTAGATCAGGCAGGAGTTTATAGCGTAACTATTACCAACGCAACCGGTTGTTCATCAAGTGCTTCTTTTGGTGTTGCAACAGAATTAGTAACTAATGGCAGTTTCTCTGCCGGAAATACTGGTTTCACAACAAGCTATACTTTTCAAGCGGATGTAGCAGGCCAAAATGAACTTGTTCCGGAGGGAACTTACTCCGTTGTAAGTAATGCGAATCTTGTACATCCCAGTTTTTATGGACAACAAAGAAATAATGGTACCGGCAACATCATGGTTATCAACGGCCATCCGGCTTTAGGTACAAGCGTTTGGAATCAGAATAACATCGCTATTCAGCCAAATACCACGTATTATTTTTCAGCCTGGGCCATGAGCGTTGTTAACGGAAATAATGCTGTACTAAGGTTTTCGATTAACGGTAATCAGGTTGGTACAACAGCATTTCTTCCCGATGGTTACTCAAACACTGCAGGGCCCTACAATTGGGTTAGGTTTTATGGCACCTGGAATTCTGGACCTGAAACGATAGCGAATTTATCGATTGTTAACTTGAACACCGTTTTGGGCGGCAACGACTTCGCGCTCGACGATATTTCGTTTGGTACTTTGGCGCCAGTAGCCCTTACTGCTGCACCTCAAGCCAATGCTGGTGGAAGTGTTTGTGCAGGCGAACCACTTACTCTACAATCAAATATTGCTGGTGGAGCAAGTCCGTTTACTTTCGCGTGGACAGGCCCAAACAGTTTTAGCTCTTCAATTGCAAACCCAACAATATCGGCATCTGCAACGGCAACATTAAATGGTACATACAATTTATTGGTTACGGATGCATTTGGATGTACAGTGTCAACAACCGTTTCGGTAACTGTAAATGCGGCACCGGCAAACAGAACACCGGCAGCAGCAGCAGCAGTAGTTTGCTCGGGAGCATCAACAAACATTACTATTCCAAGCTCCGAAATAGGAGTATTTTATCAGTTGGTAAATGCATCAACCGATAGTGATATTGGTATGCCGGTTACTGGAACAGGCGGAACTATTTCAATTTCTACCGGAAATCTTCAAGTAACTACAACCTTTTACGTAATTGCCACAAGAGCCTCCACAAGTTGTAATTTTAGGTTAACTACCGAGCCAACAGTTTCAGTTACTCAAACTCCAGAAATCAACATTATCAACCAAGCCGCATGTTCGGGAACAGTGAACCTGACATTGCCTGCGGTAACAGCTGGAAGTACTGGTGGAGGAACACTCTCCTATTGGACAAACGCGGCAGGAACAATCGCATTAGCCAATCCATCTGCTGTGGGCACAGGTACCTATTACATCAGAAGTACAGCGTCTGGATGTTCTGATATTGAACCTGTTGTTGTTGTAATTTCACCAACACCAGTTACTACATTCAACTATACTGGATCACCATTTTGTTCAACAGCTGCCAATCCATTACCAACCTTTAGTGGTGGAGGCATAGCTGGTGTATTTAGTTCATCAGCAGGATTGGTATTCGTAAACTCAAACACTGGACAAATCGATCTTCAAGCAAGTACACCTGGAACCTACAACATTGTAAATACGATCACTCCAACAGGAGTATGTCTAGTTTCATCAACAACAAGAAGTATAACGATCACTGCAAGTCCGAACGCTACTTTTAGCTATGAAGGAAACAGTTTTTGCCAGTCGATTAATGCCATCAACCCTGCACCTGTGTATTCAAACGGAGGCGTTGCTGGTGCATTTACCTCATCATCAGATCTTTTGGAATTAGACCCCGCAACAGGAGTAATCGATTTGGCTGCCAGCTTACCAGGCAATTATTCGGTTGTTAATACCAGAAGCGCCATAGGCGGCTGTTTGGCCGTTAGCGACACGGCATTCATCAACATTAATCCTTACACATTCGCTGGCGCTATCAGTTCAAGCGTTTCTCAATCGGTTATTTGCCAAGGAGAACCTGTAACGCTTTTTGCCTCTGGGACTTCCTATTTGTCGGCATTGCTATCAGAAAACTTTAACGGTGCACTTAATAACTGGACGCGAACCAACACCTCTACAGGTGGAACCACTTCTATCGCCGCTTGGACATTAAGACCAGATGGCTATAGTATACAGGAAAATTACGAATCGAACGATGCCAGTCAGTTTTATCTTTCTGATAGTCGTTCTCAGAATGGTTCAACTACCGCAGCAATTCTTAGATCTCCGATTATGAGTACTGTTGGTTACTCAACATTACAGCTAAATTTCTGGCATTACTACAATTTCGATAGCAAACCAAGCGAATCTGCGAAAGTAGAAGTATCAACTAATGGAGTTACCTGGACAACAGTGGCGACATATACCAGCGATCAAGGAAGTGCAAGCAATTTTACGAATGTGTCCATTAATTTGAATAGCTACATTGGCTTTCCAGTATTTTATGTGCGATTTAATTATTACGCAGGTGGAAGAGCGCGTTATTGGGCAATTGATAACGTTTCGATATCGGGACAAACCACAAATTATGATTTCTCGTGGAGTTCAAGTCCGGCGGGATTTGTATCGAATCTTCAAACGCCAACATTTGCACCAACAAGCAATGCTTCATACATTGTAACTTCTCAAAACACCTATGGATGCGAGGCAGTGAATTCGCCTGTTCCTGTAACAGTAAAACCTTTGCCACAATTGAGCAGCTCATTAACGCCTCCA
>JBILCR010000321.1:0-3292 GCA_044353055.1 Flavobacteriales bacterium | reverse complement strand
GGGTACAAAGTATGTGCCTCAAGAGCTGTTTGACCTCTGGGCACAAAAAGACCCGCTAAATACCTATGAATCGTGGTTAGTAGAACAGCAGATTTTAACCACTGATGCTATTTCGCAAATTCGTTCAGAGGTTAAAACCTACATCGAACAAGGAGTACAGGCTACCTTTGCAGAGCCCGAATTGATACCCGATACCCATGAAGAGTTAAATGATGTGTATGCGCCATTTGATTTTTCGCCTACCACTGCTCAAGGCCAGACCAAAAATATGCGCTTGGTTGATGCCATTTCGGATGGATTGGCTCTTGCCATGGAACGGCATCCCAACTTGGTGCTCATGGGCCAGGATATTGCCGAATACGGTGGAGTTTTTAAAATTACTGAAGGCTTTGTAGAGCGTTTTGGTAAAGCAAGGGTACGAAATACACCGCTTTGCGAATCGGCAATAGTTGGCACGGCTTTAGGCTTATCCATAAAGGGAATGAAAGCCATGATGGAGATGCAGTTTGCCGATTTTGTTACCGAAGGATTCAATCAAATCGTCAATAATCTGGCGAAAATTCATTACCGCTGGGGGCAAAATGCCGATGTGGTAGTGCGCATGCCTACCGGTGCCGGTGTAGCAGCCGGTCCGTTTCACAGCCAAAGCAACGAGGCCTGGTTTACCCATACACCCGGTTTAAAAGTGGTGTATCCTGCTTTTCCTGCCGATGCCAAAGGACTATTGCTCACAGCGTTTGAAGACCCTAATCCGGTATTGTTTTTTGAACACAAAGCCCTTTACCGAAGCATTAGCGGTGATGTGCCGGAGGGATATTATACCCTACCTTTTGGAAAGGCAAATCTACTGCGACAAGGCAACACGGTATCCATTATTACGTATGGTTTTGGCGTACACTGGGCACTGGAAGTGTTACAAAAGCACCCCGAAATTTCGGCCGACCTGATTGATTTACGCACGCTTGTTCCTTTAGATGAGGAAATGGTATTTAATAGCGTAAAGAAAACCGGCAGAGCCATTATTTTGCATGAGGATTGTCTTACGGGCGGCTTTGGTGCCGAACTTTCGGCGCGCATTACCGAGCATTGTTTTGAATATTTAGATGCTCCGGTGATACGCTCGGCCAGTTTAGATACACCTGTGCCGTTTGCCTCCGAATTGGAATGGAATTTTTTACCCAAAGACAGATTTGAAAAACAATTATTGGATTTAATTGCGTATTAATCGCGAATTGTTTCAAACTGAGATTTCCGCGTAAATTAATTTTTATCTTTGCTTGCGATTTAAGAACCGTTTCAGCTGCTATGGACGATGATCACCCTATACCGAACTCAAAACCGCAAGCTGGAAGAAATTCAGACGCCCGAACCGGGTTGTTGGATTAATGCAGTAGATCCAACCGAGGACGAGCTTTCTTGGTTGTTGCAGCAATTCCCATTTTCAGAAGAATATCTTAACGACCCGCTTGATATCGACGAAAAAGCACGAGCCGAGCGCGACGATGATGTGCTTTTTACTCTAATTAAAATTCCCCACTTTAAAGGTAAAAAAGACGAGGCCCCATTTATTACCATCCCTCTTGGGGTAATCATCAATAACGACTATATAATTACCATCGCCAAAGAGGAAAATGTAATTATTCAGGAATTTGAACATAACCGCGTAAAGAATTTGAATACGGCTAAGCATTATCAATTTCTATTGCTAATCCTCTTTAAAACCGCGGCTAAGTTTTTGATGCATCTGCGCGAAATCAATAAAACGGTCGATCAAATTGAGGATGATCTAAAGGCCAGCATGCGTAATCAGGATATTTTTGATCTGTTGAAATATCAAAAAGTACTTATTTACTATACCACGGCATTGAAGTCGAACGAATTGATGATGGCCCGACTTAATCGATTGCAGGTAATTCGAACCTATGATGAAGACGAGGAGCTTTTTCAGGATGTTGTTACCGAATTTCAGCAGGCTATTGAAATGACCAATATTGCCAATAACATCTTGTTGCAAATGACTACTGCTTATGCGTCGATCATTAACAACAACATGAATAAGATTATTAAAACGCTTACTTTGATCACCATTGTGTTGTACGTTCCTACCTTGATTGCCAGCTTTTTTGGAATGAATGTAGAATTGCCCGGACAACACAGCAGTTCGGCTTTTGCCGTTATCCTAGGCATTTCTCTGGCGCTTTCAGCGGGTATATTATTTATTTTCCTTCGTCGCAAATGGTTCTAAACCATGTTTGATGTTACCATTAAACTTCCCAACCAACCCTGGGAAAAAGCCCATTTAAGTATCGACGAGCATCAGTTAACCTTTCGTATTGGTATTCGAGTTGAGGTATTGAGCAGAAATTCTGTTAGGCATTTTTGCGTTTTAAAGAATAATAGGATTGGGCTTTATGAAGAAAACACTACCCAGCTTTTACTTGAGCTGGAGTACCCCAACATAAAAGGGTTACTGTTGTCGCAATGGCCCGAATTATCTGAAAAAAAGACCAGGAAGAGCATTGTCAACCTGAGGCTTTTAACGGTATTGGGGCTTGCAGTGGGTGGCCTTCTTGTGCTATTTGCCGTGTTGTATTTTGGCGTTCTTCCTTTTATGAAAAGGACACTCGTAAACCAGGTTCCAAAGCATCGTGAAATCGAAATGGGCAAGGAGTTCTATTCCCAAATTATAAAACAGGAGCGGCCCGATTCGATAGCAAGTCTTTATATGAATGATTTTGCATCGGAAATTAACTTTCATACTTCGTATCCACTGCACTTTACAGTTTTATCGGGCGAAACGGTTAACGCCTTTGCCTTGCCCGGCGGCGAAATTCTAGTGTATAAAGGCATGATTTCGCAAATAAAAACACCCGCTCAACTGGCGGCATTGTTGGCTCACGAGGCATCGCATGTACATTACCGGCACTCATTGAACAATTTGGCCGATAATGTTATGTGGAACATGCTGTTAATGATGATAATGGGAGATGGGGGAATGGGGGCTGTATTGGCCGATAAGGGGAATGAACTTCGAAGCTTATCGTATTCGCGCGATTTAGAAACTCAATCCGATACTGCGGGAGTTAGCATTCTAGTTAAAAATGGCATCCATCCAATGGGCATGAAAGAGCTTATGCTCATTTTAAAAAATGCATCGCAAGATGCTCATGCCGTTCCCGAATTTGTGCAAACGCATCCCTTGCCTGATTCTCGAATTGCAACTATTGAATCTGCGATTCAAAGGATAACGGCATTGCCCCAAACAGAATTTCAATCTGAGGCATTTAATATG
>JBILCR010000319.1:0-3302 GCA_044353055.1 Flavobacteriales bacterium | reverse complement strand
GTAAGTATAATTGATAACAGCTATAGCTCGCCGCTTTTTCAACAGCCGCATGCCATGGGAATTGACCTTGTAGTGCATTCTGCCACCAAATTTTTAAACGGACATTCGGACGTTGTTGCTGGTGCCATTTGCGGCAACCGCGAACACATTCAAAAGCTGTTTGCCAATGAATGGATGACCCTGGGGCCCTCAATTTCGCCAAACGATGCCTGGCTTTTGCTGCGGGGATTACGCACCTTGGATTTAAGAGCTAACCGTTCTGCAGATACCGCTGAATTTATTGTGCCGAAACTTGTGAAACATCCTGCGGTGGAACGCGTGTACTGGCCGTTTTTAGAAGGCGACTCACAGGAGGAATTAGCGCGCAGACAAATGACACGTTGTGCCGGAATGTTTAGTCTTGCGATTAAAACCGACGATTTTGCTGGCGTGGAGCGCTTTTGCGATAATCTGAAGCATTTTCTTTTGGCTTGTTCCTGGGGAGGTTACGAATCGCTTGCATTTCCGGTGTGCGGACAGGCACAATCTGTTTCCTACAGCCATTCATCCGTACCCTGGAATGTGGTTCGAATTTATTTAGGAATAGAAGACCGTCAATTACTGTTCGACGATTTGCTCCAAGCTTTAAATAAAATTAATGGGTGACGTATGTAGCGAAGTACTACTGAATTATTTTTGTGGATATAAATTAAATCTAAATTGTATGTATAGAAATTTTCTTGCCTTTGTTTTGATGTTCGTGGTAGTTCATATTTCCTATGGCCAGCTTCAGTATAAACTCCCACAAGGTTTTGCAGTAAAAAAAGATTACGATGACAAGGAGATAAAATCAATTAATGATTTTGATTTGGATGGAATTGACGATTTAGCAATTTGTGTTGGTAAAGGCGATTCGGAACTTGATAATCACATTCTAATTTATTTAAGTAGGTTTTACAAATCTGCAGAAAGTGCTCAGGTCATAGAATTTCCTTCTGAGCTTTTAATGATTGAATCTTATAATGGTGGGTTTAACATTTCAATGGTAAATTGTATGGGAAGATGTGAAACGAAACTAAATTTCGAATACGACAGAACTATAGGAAATTTAAAGCTGATTGCTTTAAGCGATAGCCATTTACCCAGTATGTTTGGAACAGAAATGGAGGATAGCGGATACAATAAAGAATACAACTTTTCTACAGGGATCGCAACTGTGGACGGTGAGCAAAAGAAATTTAAGTCCGTAGTGGTAACTCCAGATAAGTTCAATCAATTTTGGGAAACGTTTGAGCTGAGATAGCAGTAAGAGGCATCAAGCGAATGAGCCCTTTATTTTTATCTATCATTAAACGTTTCTTCGACCCAACTTTTACCCCATTCTTCCTTTTCTTGTTCTGTCCATAGCTCGGGGTAAAAAATACGGCGCTGAAATCTCGGCGGCAAGTATTTCTGCCAATTGGTGCCTCCCGTCGCCGCAATGTCGGCCGGATGGCGTTGCAAATACCGAACGGCGCTTTTATAATGCATCAAAGGCCAGTTTACATTTACCAGCACATCAAAGCGACGCATTTTTTCTTTAAGCATACTAGGATCTTCGCCTCGGTTCTGTAATTCTCTGAACTTAGCATACACATTCCTATGCACGTTATTCTCTGCCAGTTGAACCAATCGAGGGCTATACTTTGCTTCAAATTGCTTGAGCGTTAAGGTTTTCTTTCCGCTTGCCAATTCAGTGGCTCCTGCTTTCCAATAAATATGTTCAAATTGTTCGGTAAGCGATGCATTTTCAGCTTGCAATCGCTCACGATGGTCTTTAGCTACCAGGTAACTAAAATCAGTGGCAAACATTTCAATCATGCGGTATTGCGCACTTTGGAAACCCGATGCCGGCAATAGCGACATGCGATATTTCAGAAATTGCTCCTGTTCCATGCCATCTACCATTACTTCGAATGAGTGCGTTAGGTTAACAAAATAGCGGTTGACGCGCTCTAAGCGTGCAGCGATGAATACTGCATCAGCCTCTCGTTCGGCAATTTGCTCCAGTTCGTGGAGGCATAGCTTAAAATACAATTCCGTAATCTGATGGTATATGATAAAAATCTGCTCATCAGGAAACGGTGTACGCGGATTTTGCAGGCTGAGCAAAGTGTCGAGATGAATATAATCCCAATAGGTCAAATAATCGGCATACAGCAATCCGTCAAGGTAGGAAACTAAGTCCTGCCCCATGGCATCATACTTTTTTTTCAGCAAACGAATGCGGTCAACGATTTCATCGGTGAGTTCCATAGATTGATATTGGCACAACGAAATTAGGGAAAAATCATCCGCTTGCCGGCATAATTTATCGATCCATACATCCGAAAAGCATAATTTCGCGCAGAGAATTTATCACAAATCACTATGACAGCATTTCGTACCGAACACGATACCATGGGAGCCGTTCAGGTTCCGGCCGATAAATACTGGGGAGCACAAACAGAGCGCTCTCGCAATAATTTTCGCATTGGTCCGGAGGCCTCTATGCCTAAAGAAATAATCTACGCCTTTGCCCATTTAAAACGAGCCGCCGCGCAAGCTAACCGCGATTTAGGGGTATTGTCGGCTGAGAAATGTGCGCTCATTGAACAGGTATGCCAGGAAATTCTCGACAAAAAACTCGACGACCAATTTCCGCTCGTTATTTGGCAAACCGGTTCGGGCACGCAAAGCAACATGAATGTAAACGAGGTGGTGGCTTACCGTGCGCATGTATTGAGCGGTGGAGCTTTAGCCGACGAGAAGAAAATCTTGCATCCCAATGACGATGTCAATAAAAGTCAGTCGAGCAACGACACCTATCCCACTGCGATGCACATTGCTGCTTATACTTCGGTAGTTGAAATTACCCTTCCGGGGATGAAAAAGCTGCGCGATACGCTGTCGGCAAAAGCATCTGAATATAAAGACATTGTGAAAACAGGACGCACCCATTTTATGGATGCCACTCCTTTAACCCTTGGTCAGGAATTTGGGGGGTATGTGCAGCAGCTCGATAATTCGATGCGGGCCATAAATAATGCCCTCGAAATGATTAAAGAGCTTGCTTTGGGTGGAACCGCTGTGGGAACAGGATTAAATACCCCCAAAGGATACGATGTTCTGGTGGCTAAAAAGATTGCCGAATCAACGGGCTATCCTTTTGTTACAGCGCCCAACAAATTCGAAGCTCTTGCGGCACACGATGCTATGGTAGAGCTTTCGGGTGCTTTAAAACGAGCTGCTGTTTCGTTGATGAAGATTGCGAACGACATCCGAATACTAAGCTCCGGACCACG
>JBILCR010000320.1:0-3302 GCA_044353055.1 Flavobacteriales bacterium | reverse complement strand
GAGCAATGGCGAAAACGCACAGAGTATAAGTATTGACGAGGCCGGTACCTACATTTTAACGCGCGAAGGCGAATGCAATACCGCCACCGACCAGATTGTAATTACAGGCTTACCGGTATTTGCCGATTTTACCACCAGTGCCGATTCGGGCTACACGGTTTTTGACATACAGGTTACCGATATAAGCATTAATGCCGAAACCTGTATTTGGACCCTCAACGATTCAGTGATTACTTTACTGAGCAGTGGCACGTTAACATTTGCCGATTCAGGATCTTACAACCTTCAGGTAATTTGTGCCAATTCGAGCGGGTGTGCCGATACGGCAAGTCGCATAATTAAAGTATTAAGCGATAAATTAGGTCTTGAAATACCTAACGTGTTTACTCCGGGCAATGGCGATGCATTAAACAATCTGTTTCAAGTAAAGCACAACGCTGTTAAAACCTTTAGTGCCAGAGTGTATAACCGCTGGGGTAAATTGCTTTATTCTTGGGAGGATAAAAACAGCGGATGGGACGGCACCTCTAACGGCGAAAAACAAGCCGACGGCACGTATTTTTATATCATTAACGGTACCGATGTAAAAGACCAACCCTTTGAGGAACGCGGCACGGTCACCTTGCTGGGGAATTGATTTTTCTTTACCGCCATCTAAATTCCAATCCATTAGTTTATAGTTTACCTCTTGGAATTCTTTGTTATCGGCGATTCTTTGAATCTGTCTATTTTATTGATATAAATAGATAGTTTGCAGAATATATTTTGAGCTTTCTAAGTTAAATTTAAAACTAGATATCCTTTACCCATCAATTTTTGTGGTCGTAGTTGAAGCTTTTCTGATGACTATTGTTTTTGGCTCATTATATTAAGAGGTGCCCTTTTTAGTGCTTGTGTTATAGTAATTGAAGAGTATTCGTATATAAAACTTATTTCTTGGTATATTTTTTTCAATTTAAACCCCCATCGATTTAACAAACCAGAAAATTACTGCGAAAGATCGTTTTGCAAATTCTTCCAAACAGTGGAATCCATAATTGACTCGGAAGTTAATTTTTGATTTTTGCTTAGTTGAATAATATATTCGGCACGCGATTTTGATTCGGGATGTGTGCTTATCCAACTGAAGTATTCTTCTGTTTTTTTTTCGTTGGTTGATAATCTAAACAAAAAATTGGCGAAAGGTTCGCAAGAAATTTTAGCATTTTTCAAATAGTCTACCGCCTTCAGATCCGCCTCCTTTTCTAGCTTTCGATCAAAAGCCGAGGATGTTAGTAATTTGATGGCTTCCTTTGTAACCTCTGCTCCTCCACCTCCTGTTGTTATTGAGATTAGTGCAGTAAGTCCAATTTCTTTTACCAATTTTTTCGTCACATGATTCAGCTCTATATGAGCTAGTTCATGACCCAATACCCCGCATAATTCTTCTGGATTTTCTGCCTCTGTTATTAGTTTGCTGTACACTACTAGGTGGCCATCGGGCAAGGCAAATGCATTAACCTCTTCAGAATTGATTATATGTAATTTGATTTTTTTTCTGTCAATATCATTATAATGACATAGTCTAATTAATAGACTATCCACTGTTTTAATAACATTAGCATCCTTATTTTCAGTCTCGCTTTGTTTAAAAATATCCCAAAATACTTCACCTAGCTTTTCTTCAGTGTTAGAGTTAACTTCTTCAATTTTAAGTATTGAAAGCCAATCAACCTGTTGAAGAATAAACCATATTGATATTAATCCCAGGATACCCAATACACCATGTAGTATAATTTTTTTCATCGCCTGCAAAGCAAATTGGTTATGCCTCCATAAAACCACCACTCAACATGTACGCCTTTTCTGGTTTGTATAGCGGCATAAATGGTAGCAATAAATTCAACTATATTGATTAATAGGGCGGCTAGGATGTAAGCAATATAGCGGTTGCTCACTTCCTCATCCGTAAACACTATGGAAACGGTCCACCAGAAGCCAAAACTGTTCATGAAGAAAACAGAAATTTGAGAGAGTAAGGCTTGGGTGCAATGCCAACGGATAAAGTAAGATGCCTTTCTATTGCTCAAATAAAAAAATAGCGTGGCGAAAAGATTAATAATCGGAAGCGGTAAGCCTGCAATAATGGCTACTAACGACATTAAATAGCTATTGGATGCAGCCTCTGCCTCGTGATCTTGTGGTGTATATTCCATTAAATTTCTTTTATAATATTCCAGATCCAATTCGTTAGAAGCAAGATGATTAATGGTAATGCAATAAACGGCCTCCTCAATTGGTATTCGGCTTTAGTGTAAAATTCAAAAAGGGATGATTTTTTTGTCAGGACATCAAAAACAATCCACAATGGAGCGCCTATCATTATACTTGATACAATAAATCCTAAAGGGTTTAAGCGGATTGCTTGTGCAAAATTACCTTGTGAGATTGAGGTAATGGAGCGTGTTGTACCACAGGATGGGCAGGGTATTCCTGTTACATGTTTAACCAAACAAACTTCAAAATTCGTAGTGTTTGAAGCGTTTCCAGTATTGATGTACAACCAGAAATACCCTGCTGTACAGGCCAAAAGTAAAATGATATAAAGCCTGTTCCTGTTTAACATTAATAAAGGAATTGCTGAATCTTCATGAAGTTCTTCTCACGCGTAGCTTTTTGAATATTAAACCAATCAATGATGGTCCAAATTCCCAAGCCTCCGCAAGTAAGTAGTTTTCCTACACCCATTCCTGTATCTCCTATATAAAAACGATCAACCCCATATGCACCTAAAAAGATTGATATTATCAAGGCTGTTTGAGGGTCTTTTAGTGGAATGGACTGTACCATCATCCATTTTGAGTCGTCGAGATTTACTAGTCTTTCTCGAATTTGAGGAATTTGATGACTTTCGAAGAATTTTCCGTTAGTCATGATAAACATGTCGGCTTTTTGTGCGTCCATTGTAGTTGTGATTTGGTGGTTCCTACTCTTTTGGCTTTTCGGTTACGCCCCGTTTTTAAAATGATATCTGGCCTTCATTATAATCCACAAGTATACAAATTTGCATTTAATAGCACATTGCATCACTTCATTTTCAATTCAGAAACGACATGTTCTTCACTAAGCATGGATGGCAAGGTAAAGTGCATAAAGGCCATAGGACTCAGCATCCGAAAAAAATATATTTTTAATATGCTGCGTAAGGCCTTTCTTTTTTTTATTGGCATTTGCCTTTTGCTGCCACGGCTATGAAGTTAAGTACGTTTACACATCTGCTAAACAATGATTCTTCGTCAGAACCCATGCCTGTTTTGTTCCTT
>JBILCR010000318.1:0-3309 GCA_044353055.1 Flavobacteriales bacterium | reverse complement strand
AGTTAGCTTTCTAATGCGATGAGCTCCTTTAATAAGGCAAAAGTCCCGGGAAGGACTGCTTCGTGGTGTAGCATCTGAATTGGGTTATGGGCGCCTCAACAATAGACACAACAAGCCCCCATTTGTGTTCTGGAATATACTTGGCATCTTTTAGTGCTTCGCACCACTAAAGCATCCGTGCCATAATAAAATTGATGGCTCAACAACAGTTTAGCCTACGCTGCCTTCGAGCGAAACACTCAATAATTTCTGCGCTTCAACGGCAAATTCCATGGGGAGTTTGTTCAATACTTCTTTGCAGTAACCATTAACAATTAGTCCGATGGCTTTTTCGGTATTGATGCCGCGTTGACGGCAGTAAAACAGCTGGTCTTCGCCAATTTTTGAAGTGGTGGCTTCATGCTCAACCGTGCCGCTCGGATTGTTTATTTCGATGTACGGAAACGTATGTGCGCCGCACTGATCGCCCATGAGCAGCGAATCGCATTGCGAGAAATTGCGGGCATTGGCGGCATTCTTTGAAATGCGCACCAAACCACGATACGAATTGTTGCTTCGTCCGGCCGAGATTCCTTTTGAAATAATGGTAGATCGGGTGTTCTTACCCAGATGAATCATCTTGGTGCCGGTATCGGCCTGCTGCATGTTGTTGGTTACGGCCACCGAATAAAATTCGCCCACCGAATCGTCGCCTTTCAAGATTACGCTCGGATACTTCCAGGTAATGGCCGAACCGGTTTCGACCTGTGTCCAAGAAATTTTCGATTTACGCCCTTGGCAAATGCCACGCTTGGTAACGAAATTATAAATGCCTCCTACGCCCTCTTTATTCCCGGGATACCAATTCTGCACGGTGCTGTATTTGACCTCAGCATTTTCGAGTGCCACAATTTCTACCACAGCAGCATGCAGCTGATTCTCGTCGCGCATAGGTGCCGTGCAGCCTTCGAGGTAGCTAACATAAGCGCCTTCGTCGGCAACAATGAGCGTTCGCTCGAACTGTCCGGTTCCCGATGCATTGATGCGGAAATAGGTTGATAATTCCATCGGGCAGCGCACACCTTTAGGAATGTAGCAGAACGAACCATCTGAAAACACAGCGCCGTTGAGTGCTGCGTAAAAATTATCGGTGTAGGGCACTACCGAGCCCATGTATTTCTTAATCAGTTCGGGGTGTTCGTGAACCGCTTCCGAGAAAGAGCTAAAAATAATACCCAACTCGGCAAGCTTTTCTTTGAATGTTGTCTTCACCGAAACCGAATCAATAACGGCATCAACGGCTACGCCGGTGAGACGCTTCTGTTCTTCGAGCGAAATACCCAGTTTTTCGAACGTTTTCCGCAATTCCGGATCCACCTCATCGAGGCTGTTCAATTGCTTCTGCTTTTTCGGAGCAGCGTAGTAAATAATATCCTGAAAATTTATGGCCGGATGGTGTACATGTGCCCATTCGGGCGATGTCATCTTTTGCCAGTGGCGAAATGCCTTTAGGCGGTATTCGAGCATCCACTCGGGTTCTTTCTTCTTGGCCGAAATAAACCGTACGATATCTTCGTTCAGCCCTTTAGGAGCCGATTCCATTTCGATATCGGTAGTAAACCCGTACTTGTATTCCGAGTTGATGTGTTCTTCGAGTAATTCGTTGCCCGTGCCCGCCATGCTCCTAAACTTTGTTAAACGGCAAAACTCTCGCCACACCCGCAGGTGCGCGTAGCATTGGGATTATTGAATGCAAAGCCTTTCCCGTTGAGGCCGCCGCTGTATTCGAGTTCGGTACCCACCAAGTAAAGAAAGCTCTTTTTATCGACCAAGATTTTAACGCCCTTGTCTTCGAAGAGCTGATCGCCTTCGCGCATCTCGGTGTCGAAATCCATTTTATAAGAAAGTCCGGAGCAGCCTCCGCCTTCAACACCAACACGCAAATAGCTATCAACGGCAAACCCACTTTCGGTCATCAACTGAGCGAGCTTTGTCTTTGCAGTTTCTGAAACGGTAATCATATCTTTTTCAACTTCTAATCCGTTAAACACTAAACCGCATTTGTTTTAAAACACGGAATGATTATTTAGATTAAATCTAAAATCAGAACAAAAGTAAGGTATTCGTTTGGAAATACCAATACTTCGGCAAGAAGCTTAGGGTTTCTTTGCATACCATTCGCTAACCATCCTTGCCCAATGCGTGTAAACCATACCGCTGGGGTGGAGTAAGTCTGTGGTCGTCATTGTGCTATCATTCAATGCCAAGCGCGAATGTTGAGTGATATCGATATAAGCAATACCATACTTCATAGAAATTTCTTTGTTGGCGGCATTAAAGGCATCGATCTCTTTGGAAATGAGCACCCTATCGCGATCGGCAGCAAAAGGCGTGGCGCCCCAATCGGGGATGGAGATTACAACGGTTTTACTTGCATCGTCTCCCGCAAAAGCAATGGCCCGTTTAAGTAACGCTTCGAATTCGGATGTATAGCTTTCGAGGCTGTAGCCGCGGTATTGGTTGTTAACCCCAATAAGCAGCGAAACCAAGTCGAAGGTGCCTTGAGGATTTTCGCGATCGATGGCTGCCGAGAGTTCGTCGGTGGTCCAGCCGGTGGTGGCAATAATCTGAGGTATTTCAAAGCTAAGCCCTTTTTCGGCCAGCATGGCCACCAACTGATTGGGCCAGCGTTGCTGAACCTCAACCGCTTCGCCGATGGTGTAAGAGTCGCCTAGTGCTAAAAATCGAAGGGGTTTAGGTTGGTGATGCATCTAAATAAATAAAGGGAACCCTAAGATTCCCTTGTTGTTTTGGTACCCGGAGCCGGGGTCGAACCGGCACAACCGTGAAGTTATTGGTGTTTGAGACCAACGCGTCTACCAATTCCGCCATCCGGGCATTTGGCATTTTTGAGGGGGCAAAGTAAAGAATAATTTTTGTTTGCCCCACAAGGATTTTTTATCTAAACTGAATTTTTCCCTTATTTCATCGAACGCCCTTTGGCAATAGGCAAAGCCTTAAACGGATCGTCGGGCCAGGCATGCTTTGGATACCTGCGTTTAAGCTCTTTCTTAACCTCATGATAAGCTCCATTCCAAAAGCTTATTAAATCAGAAGTAACCTGCACCGGCTTGTAACCCGGCGACAACAGATGCAATACCACCGATTGACGGCCCTTGTTTACTGTAGGCGTAAGGGTTAATCCAAACAATTCTTGCAGTCGCACCGCCAGCACCGGCGCCTGCCCATTCATTGAATAGTCCAATTTGATTTTCGAACCGGTGGGAACCGTTAAAAAAGCTGGAGCCTCCTCGTTGAGCAGTGTTTGAA
>JBILCR010000027.1:0-11335 GCA_044353055.1 Flavobacteriales bacterium | reverse complement strand
AGGGTCGGTAAAATAAATCAGTCGTACGCGTTTCATGCTACACAAGCGACTAATACAGCGCAGAGTTTCGAATTAGTATCAGACTTACTTTAACGAATTGTGATTATTCGGTTTCGCTTTATTTGTTAGTAGTTATCCCGATCACTCTTAAGATTATCTCTTAGGTTGACCTGTACTTTAGCGGTGTATTTTCTTCTTCCAAGGTCCAATTTTCACCAGCATCATTTAACGTTCACCTCGTGCACAAAACGGTTACTTGTATTAATGCACTGTGAAATACAGCAGCATGTTCACATGTTTAAAAACGGTGCTGCGATTAAAAAATAACGGCTCGTATTTCTTTTGCTCTCATTATAAGAGTTTTAATATGTGATTTAAAAGTTCAAAGTACAAAAATGGGAGGGGCTTTCATCCCATTAAATTCCATCCAGCCATTTTGATAGATTTTTCAATTTATTTATTCCCTTATGTATAGCTTAAAACAGGGTAATTTTAATTGAAAGACCATTTATTTTGTGGCTCCACTAGGAATCGAACCTAGATCTAGCGTTTAGGAAACGCTCGTTCTATCCATTGAACTATGGTGCCAGTTATCTACACATAAAACTGTGCAGCCCTTTAATCGTTTATACGAGCTGCAAAAGTAAAAAATTTCTGAACACCTAGTTTTGCCTTGCTTAGTGCAATAGTATTGGCCGCAATTTCGACAGCTAACGGGACTTGATAAATCAATCTGAGGGCGTTATCTATTGTTTAGCAAAGATTTGAAATGAATGAAAAAGGACTTCGTACGGTGGTTTCGAGAGCCTCAACCACCAACGAGAACCCGATGCCGTAGGCTCTCGAAGGCATTGGATTTTAAACCTATGAAGAAGAAATTACAGAAATCTTAAAAAAGCATATTGGAATTATTGTAAACGGATGGATTTCTGTATTACAGTGTTTCGAAGGCAGCTATTATATGGACAGCAGCAAAAATCTGGAATTGGGATTTGCTCAAAATCGCCGATAGTGAAGGATTGTACTAATGCCATTTATTTTGACCCGCAGCTTACCTCGGGTATAGTAACACGCAGCGATTTTAACTTGCTCACATACTCGGTTGATGTGGCATATTTTATCCGGATAAGAAATTTATAATAGTCTTCGTTAGGATCTTTATATCGCCTTTCCTGCCATTTCTTATAATATTTAACGCTCTCCTGCCAGGTGGTAAAGGTCATATAGGTTTGAGTATGTCTAAAACCAAACAAATTGTGGCGTTTGAGGCAATAGTCCGATTTAAACCAGCCAGTTTCCCAAATAGCTTGCCGTAACACTATCTCAGGATGTTGAATTTCGCAGCATTTTATATAGGCATAAACTTCTTCGATCTGCTTTTTTAACGCCTCGTTTTTTTGCGCACTCAAACATTGAACCAGTAGTACCCATAAAATAATAAATCCTGCTTTCATAGTGATATAATAATCAGGCAAATATATGAATTTATTTTAGGGTATAGATCTAATCATCTATGAATGTGTTTCTTTGTGGTATGATATGGTCTCTCATTCGAATTACGGTTTTAGCCCTTGCCTTGTTTCATATTTCATGTGGTGGCAACTCGGCGAAAAAAAAATATCGCGTTGCCTTTCTCGATGCTTTTGAGGATGCCACGCTAGCTCAAGCAAAAAAAGGCTTTTTCGTAGCCTTAAAAGACAGTGGCTTTTCGCCTGAAACCAATCTCGAAGTGCTTTACCGTAATGCTCAAGGCGATATACCCGCCCTTACGCAATCGGTTGACTATTTTATCGCTCAACAGGTAGATTTAATTGCCTGCAATTCTACTCTTTCCACCGTTTCGGCGGCCAAAAAAACCAATAAAATACCCATCTGCATGATGGTAAGTCCTAGCCCCGAAATTGCCGGACTCGTTGATAAAACGGGAAAACCACAAGGCAACCTTTTCGGAGTTTACGAAACACTCGAGTACATTGATACAGCATTTACTTTAATCAACGAATTACGGCCCGGAGCTCGTAAAGTGGGCACCATCATTAACCAGAGCGAACCGCAAAGTGTGGACGCACTTAAGCGCATTGAGGCTGCAGCCGCCCGCGCAGGACTCGAACTTATTGTTCTGCCGGCATCAAGTTCAGCAGATACCCGCCTTATAGCCGAGCAGCTTGCCAGTAAGGGTATTGATGTATTTTTCGCACTTCCCGACAATACTATTTTTGCATCTTTCGAGACCATAGCAGCAGTTTGCAAAGGGAAAAATATTCCAATACTCACATCCGAAGCAGGCCTTATGGCGCGTGGAGCCAATATGGCCTTTGGCGCCGACATTTATCAATGGGGCTACGACGCCGGTTGCGAGGCGGTAAAGTTTTTGAAAACGGGTAAAATGCCTCCTCCCATTAAAGTTAAAACCCGCAAGATTTGTAACGTTTCAGACGAGCCCGTGAAAGATTAATCATGATAAAGCCCCCAATAGGCTCGTTAAATTACGACAGCCATTTTTTAAGCTCTGTATAAAGATCAGCCTCTGTAAACGGTTTGCCCAAATGCGCGTTCATGCCGGCATCGATACACTTCTCAATATCCTCTTTATATACATTGGCTGTGAGCCCAATGATGGGCACCGAAATGCCTAGTTCGCGCATGGTGGCGGTACTTTCGTAACCATCCATCACCGGCATTTGTACGTCCATCAGTACCAAATCAACTTCATGCTCCTTAATTACTTCAACGCCTTGCAGTCCGTCCTCGGCTGTAAGCACATGCATACCAAAGTTTTCAAGTATTGTGCTGGCAAGCAGCTGATTAATTTTATTGTCTTCCACCAGCAAGACATGATATTTCCGTTCGAATACAAACCGTTGTGATGTAGCCTCATCACTTCTTCCTGTTTCTATCCCTTCTTGATTGGCACGAGACAGTTTAAATCGAAATACAAAAGTAGCACCAGGTCCGACCGAATCTATCGGCTTATCAATAGCCGGACTAATTAACCGAATATCGCCTTCCATAAGCCGGCAAAGCTGCTTAACAATAGAAAGTCCCAATCCGCTGCCCCCGTACTTTCGCGTAAACGACCCATCGGCTTGTGTAAATGTCTCGAAAATAAGCTGTTGCTTTTCTTCGGGCACCCCAATTCCGGTATCGCTTACAATACCTCGAATGTAAAAGTTATCTTCATTGGCAGAAGCATGGTCTTCAAGTTCAAAGGCCACCTTAATGCCGCCCGACTCGGTAAACTTAATAGAATTCGATACCAGGTTTATTACCAGCTGCTTAATGCGCGTGGGGTCGCCAATAACGAAATTGGGGATACGAGGGTCAAATTGAACGTTTAAACTGAGCCCCTTATCGTTGCAGCGATATTGATAGGGGTTTAGACTTTGCTGAATGGAGTCGGCGAAACGAAACTTTATTGTTTCTATATTGAGTTTTCCCTGCTCTATTTTGTTGAGATCGAGTATATCGCTTAGCAGACGTAAAAGGGTATCACCCGAAGAACGGATAAGTTCGAGGTATTTTTTATTCTCCTCAGTGGGCTTGTTGCGCATTAATAAGTCGGTGAAACCTAAGATACCGTTGAGTGGCGTACGTATCTCATGGCTCATATTGGCGAGGAAGCCTGATTTTGATTTACTGGCATTTTCGGCGGCAACTCTGGCCTGATCGGCTTCATTTGTGGCTTTTTCGAGTTCGCTGGTGCGCAGTACTACCTTTTTTTCCAGCTCAAGTTGTTGTTTCTTAATAATGCTGATGCGGTAACGGTAGCCGCCATATAGCGAAGCCCCAACAGTTAACGAAATTAGAGTTATAAACCACCAGGTTTTCCAATAGGGCCTTCGAATTACAATCTCAATGCTTACGCCTTTCTCGTTCCATACCCCGTCGCTATTCGAGCCTTTCACTTTAAATACATAGGTTCCCGGACTCAAGTTTGAATAGGTAGCAAATCTTCGCGATCCGGCATATATCCAATCATCATCAAAACCTTCCAGCATGTATGCAAAGCGATTTTTATCAGATAAAGCAAAGCTGAGCGATGAAAATTCGAAATTCAAATAGTTCTGATTGTATGACAGCGAAATGGATGAATCAGGCAGTATTTCCTTGTCGAAAACGCTGAGGCGTGTTATAACGATGGGGGGTACAAAGTTGTTTTCAGGTATTTTTTCGGGCGTAAACCAATTCATCCCTGCTCCACCCCCAAAAACAAGTTCGCCGTTTTTGAGCCTAATTCCTGAACCAATATTAAACTCCTTACTTTGTAGGCCATCCAGAATATCGTAATTTCTGAATCTTCGGGTTTTTGTGTCGAATCTTGCCAAACCCGTACTGGTGGCAAGCCATAATCCTCCTTTTTGATCGTCGATGATGGAATACACCATGTCATCGGGCAAGCCTTCAGATGTGCTAAATAGGGTAAACTTACCCGTTTTTCGGTCCATTCGGTTTAGTCCGCCTCCGTATGTCCCTACCCAGAAAAATCCCAATTCATCCTCGCAAATCGATATTACGCTATTGTGTGAAAGACTGCTGGTATCGCCGTTTATTTTCTTGTAGGTCTTAAATGAGTTTTTACTGCGATCAAATTCAACAATACCGCCACCTAGCGTTCCGGCCCATAAACGGCCAAATCGGTCTTCGGTAATACAATAAACACTATTGCTTATCTGATTATCCGTTACCGATTTATCGGGTCTGTGTAGTACAAAACTTCCCGAGTCGGAATTAAATTGTAACAACCCTTTGCGATTTCCTGCCCAAATATTCCCGTCTCTACTTTGATAAACGGCACTAATTTCATTATTGGGCGAGTTAGGGTTAAACGGATCAAAACGGTATATGTTTTTTACCCTGCCCAAGTTTTGATCAAAAAGTATAAGGCCGTTTGAGCATCCCACCCACATACGTTCTTTCTTATCGAAAAGAATACATTTAATGTCGTTCGACGCCGCACTAGAGCCAGATGATTGCGATGGATAATAGCGGGTGTATTTTAGGCTTGCCGCATCATAGCGGTTAAGGCCGTCGCGAGTGCCCACCCAAAGTTTGCCATCTGAACTTTCAGCAAAACTGGTAACGTTGTTGTTCGATAAGCTTCCAAAATCTTCGGGTGCACGTTGTATTTTTTGGAAACGCCCGCTTAATTTGCTGTAAAGGTTGATGCCTTCTGTAGTAACGAGCCAAATAAGGCCACTTCGATCTTTAAATAAATGGGTTACGTCATTACTAAGGATGGAGCTTGGTTTTGTCGGATCGTGGAATATTTGCTCAAAGGTATTTTTACTGGGATAAAAAATATTAACGCCCTCGTTGGTGGCAATCCAGATCGTTCCGTCTTCCTGTGGGGATACATCATTAACTGTATTACTGCTTAAGGCATCTTTTCGTCCAGGAATATTCTGGAACGAATTAATGAGTCCCGTTTTGCGATCGAGCATTTTTAGACCCTGATCAAATGTACCTAACCAAATATTTCCATGTATATCTTCATTAATGCAGGTAACATTGAATGAGGGACTGTTTACATCGGGTGTTTTTAATTGTGTAAACCGCTGGCTTTCTGTTTCTAATTTATTAAGTCCTCGGCGCGTTCCAAGCCATATATCGCCCTTAGAATCTTCATACAATACGTTAACGTAGTTGCTAGAAATGGTACTTGCGTCGGCGCTGGAAGCGGTAAACGACCTAAACTTTCCTGTTTCGGGATTAAAAAGATCTATCCCACCTCCAAAAGTACCTAACCAAATTCTTCCCTGGCGATCTTCGGCAATGGCTCTAACATCGTTATTAGAAAGCGTATGAATATTGCGCGGATCGTGTCGGTAGCGCGTAAACACCCCTGTTTTTGGATTGTAACTGTTGAGGCCTCCCCAGGTACCTATCCAGATTACACCATTTTTGGCGGCATAGACCGTATTCACAGAATTATGCGACAAACTGTTGGTTTCGCGCGGATCGTGTTTAAATTGCTTAACCGAAAAACCATCGAACCTAAAGAGCCCATTGCTGGTACCAAACCAAATATACCCTGTTTCATCTTGTGCATGCGAGGTAATGTTGCTTTGAAACATCCACTTATGTGT
This sequence comes from Flavobacteriales bacterium, assembly GCA_044353055.1. GTDB lineage: Bacteria > Bacteroidota > Bacteroidia > M30B66 > M30B66 > CAMCXT01. The sequence goes on along the minus strand of JBILCR010000027.1, from coordinate 5,249 downwards.
TGAAATACGTTCGAACACATAATTTGGGTTTTGTGAGTATCCCACCATTGCCGTCAGCAGGGCAACCACAAAAAATACAAATATTGGTTTAAGCCTCATCGGTAGAAGCAGCAAGTTACTAAGATTGTATGTTACGGAACGGTGAGATAAAAGTTTTTTATTTCAATACACAATAAGGCTTTAGGGCTGCCGTTATTTCATGACAATAAAGCCTATGAATACAACTCCTACTTTCAATGATTTAATCCAATCACTCTTTAACGACGATCTCGACGGGTACGCGCTTTCTGAAGATTATTGTTCTGATCCCAGCGAAAAAACCATAGAACGTCTTCTTAATTTTTCGAATGCGTTAAGGATTAAACGGACTTCGATCGAAGGTCTTTCGGTTGAAACGGTGCTTAATTAAGCTGTTGTTTTTTCGGGTCCCGGTCTTTGCATAAAGGCCGGGATTTTTTATTGAAATACACTAAAAATTTGGGGTTAAAAAAATTACACTAATTTTATTCGCGATGAAAACCGAAGAACGATATCGTTTTGTAATTGAATATTTTAAGTCCCATCATCCCAATGCCGAAACGGAACTTAAATACAATACACCATTTGAGCTCTTAGTTGCGGTAATATTATCAGCACAATGCACCGATAAACGGGTTAACATGGTTACTCCTGGTTTGTTTTCAAGGTTTCCTGATGCAGAATCTCTTTCGGCCGCATCGGTTGAAGAAGTTTTTTCCTATATACGCTCTATTTCATACCCCAACAACAAAGCAAAGCATTTAGTGGGAATGGCTAATTTGCTCATATCTGATTTTAATGGACTGGTTCCCGAAAAAGTCGCAGAGCTCGAAAAACTGCCAGGTGTTGGCCGTAAAACCGCAAATGTTATAGCCTCTGTGGTATTTAATCAGCCCGCAATGGCTGTTGATACCCACGTATTCAGAGTATCAGCGAGGCTTGGCTTAACGCGCATGGCCCGAAATCCCAAACAGGCAGAAGAACAATTGGTTAAAAACTTCCCAAAAGAACTCATTGCTGTGGCGCACCACTGGCTCATTTTGCACGGACGTTACATATGTAAGGCCCGAAAGCCCGAATGTGCCGGATGCGGATTAAAACACATGTGCAACTTTTATTTACGTGCCCAGAAAAAATCTTTGAAAATTGCCGCTTTTAAGCAAAACAAAACGTAAAAGCGGAGTGTTATTTTGACTAAAATTTATTTTATGTCAACATTAAAAAAAGGCGATAAGGCGCCAGATTTTTTGTCGGAAGATCAAAACGGTAAAAAAGTATCGTTGGCCGATTTCAGTGGTAGAAAGTTGGTACTGTATTTTTACCCTAAGGATGATACGCCGGGATGTACCGCACAAGCATGTAATTTAAGAGACAATTACGATGCACTAATAAATAATGGCTTTCATGTTTTGGGCGTTAGTCCCGATACGGGGAAGTCGCATCTCAAGTTTATTGCAAAATACAATCTTCCATTCGATTTGCTTGCTGATACCGATCATTCACTAGCTGAAAAATTTGGTGTTTATGGGCTTAAAAAATTTATGGGACGTGAATATATGGGTATAAACCGTACGACGTTCTTAATTGACGAGAATGGCGTCATAAGTGAAGTGATATCCAAAGTTGACACCAAGTCGCATTCTGGACAAATCCTTTAGAATTATACTTTGTACCAATATTTTCAACCAAAAGATTGTTTTAAAATTAGTTTTTAACAATTGTTATTCGAGCTATTTTTTTGACGTATTTTGTGGCATGTTTAAATTTTAACGTTTAAAAATTTTCTTTTATGAATACGGACAAACTCAAAGCGCTACAAGTAATCATTGATAAAATCGACAAGACATACGGCAAAGGTACCATTATGAAAATGGGAGACCAGGCGGTAGAGCCTACCGATGTAATTTCATCGGGTTCCGTAACGCTCGATCTTGCATTAGGAGTGCATGGTTATCCTAAGGGGCGTATCATCGAAATATATGGTCCGGAATCGTCGGGTAAAACCACTTTGGCCATTCATGCCATTGCTCAAAGTCAGAAAGCGGGGGGTATTGCCGCAATTATTGACGCCGAACACGCTTTCGACCGTTACTATGCTGAAAAATTGGGCGTTGACGTTGAGAACCTACTTATTTCTCAGCCCGATAACGGGGAACAGGCACTCGAAATCGCAGACAATCTTATTCGCTCAGGTGCCATTGATATTATTGTAATCGACTCTGTGGCAGCACTCACCCCCAAGAGTGAAATAGAAGGCGAAATGGGCGATTCAAAAATGGGCTTACAAGCAAGGCTTATGTCTCAAGCTTTGCGAAAACTTACGGCTACCATCAGCAGAACAGGATGCACGTGTATATTTATTAACCAGCTGCGGGAGAAAATTGGCGTTATGTTCGGTAATCCCGAAACTACAACCGGCGGCAACGCGCTTAAGTTTTATGCTTCCATTCGTTTGGATATTAGGCGTATTGGTCAGATTAAAGACGGTGAATCGGTAGTGGGTAACCGCACACGTGTTAAGGTAGTAAAGAATAAAGTAGCTCCTCCTTTCCGTACCGCAGAATTCGACATTATATATGGCGAGGGTATTTCTCGAATTGGCGAGTTGATAGACCTTGGTGTAGAACACAATGTTGTTAAAAAGAGCGGATCTTGGTTTAGTTTTGAAGATACCAAACTGGGGCAAGGGCGCGATGCGGTTAAGCAATTGCTTCTCGATAATCCTGAGTTGGCCGAACAAATCGAAACACGAATCGTGGATGCAGTTAAAGGGGCTATTTTGGCATAATCACCACCCTCTGGGTACGTTTACAATACTAAAAAGTCTCTGCATGTCGGGGACTTTTTGTTTTGTTAGTCGATGCATATCTTAACTTCGCAGGTGTATTCTAACAGTATTAAATTGTTTTTTACCGGGCACTGCGAAATGTTCAACCCGCCGAATTGCAATGTACGATGCTCCATAAGAATACAACCATTACATAAGGAAAATGATAAGGTCTAAAACGCTATTAATCGCATTATTTGCAGTGCTTCTGCTGATATACGCCTGCGGTGAAAAAGGATATAACCTTCAAACTTTGGAGGGAATGAACGCTGCTATTGAAGACAATCCTGCTGACACAGCAGCTCGATTCGCACGTGTTCGCTATTATCAAACTAAGGGTAAAACCGATTCGGCACTTGCCGATATGCAAGTACTACTCAAAACAGATTCCATTAATGTGCATTATTTCTTAACCGCAGCAGATCTTTATTTGGCTTCAAACAAAACACGCTACACACGGCAAGCCCTTTTGCGTGCTGTAAGCTTGAACAGTGAGATGGTAGAACCGCACATGAAACTTGCCGAATTATACCTTTATGTACAAATGCGGCAAGAGGCCATTAATGAACTTAATGAGGTCCTTAAACGTAATGTAAAAAATCCTAAGGCATATTATTTGAAAGGCATGATTTACAAAGAAAGTGGAGATACAGCCCTAGCTATTTCGTCATTTTTAACTACTACCGAACAGGATAAAAACTATGCGTTAGCCTATGAACAGCTGGGTTTAATTTATGCCGCACGAGGCGATAAACGCTGTATCGATTTTTATCAAAACGCATTGCGAATCAACCCATCAAACTCACTTACCCGCTACAATATGGGGTATTTCTATCAATTGATATCGGATACGGCAAACGCGTTGAAGGAATTTAGAGAAATTACCCGCCTTGATCCTCGTTTCCCATACGCACCCTATAATATTGGCTATATTTTATTCGAAGTTCAGAGCAACCCCAAGGCAGCATTGCCCTATTTTCTGCAAGCCATATCATCAAAGCCAGACTATTTCGAAGCCATTTATATGTCGGGACTGTGTAATGAAAAACTTGGCAATACTGATTTAGCACTTAGTGATTATGAGCAGGCCTTGAGAATTAATCCTGAATATGAACTCGCTCAAACGGCCAAGGAGCGCTTAAAAAAGTAACGTAGAATTTTCTTGCAACCGCATCTGTCCGGCGTTATCTTTACCGCATGCAATCGCTCACATTGCCGATAATTATCGCTACTTCGGCTTTTTCTATTCTTGCATTTAACAAAGCCGAACTCATGGCGCGCTATCAGTTTAACGCGTACTTGATTCATAAACGCCGCCAATGGTATCGGTTTTTTTCTCACGCATTATTGCATGCTGATTGGATGCACTTAATCATTAACATGGTAGTGCTGTTTTCTTTTGGTGCCAGTACAGAGTACCATTTTAAAGGCTTTCTAGGGTCATCAGGAACTCTGGCTTATATAGGACTTTACGTATCGTCTGTTTTTGTTTCATCGCTAAGTACCTATTTTAAACACAAAAACAATGTAGGTTACAACGCAGTTGGTGCTAGCGGAGCAGTTTCGGCTGTGCTTTTTGCCCATGTGCTGTTTTCGCCATTTAGCAAAGTGTACCTTTATGGTCTCTTACCTCTTTCATCTCTACTTTGGGCTGTTCTATATGTTGCATACAGTGTGTGGAGCAGCCGTAATGCTTCAGATAATGTAAATCACGAAGCCCATCTATGGGGCGGTTTATATGGAGTAATCTATTGTATCGTAGTGTGCCCCGGCGCCTTATCATCGTTCATATTTCAATTGCAGCATCTCAGATGAATAAGGCCGTTTTTTTTGATCGCGACGGTATCGTTAACCGCGAATTGGGCGACTACATTAAGCAGTTTCACGAGTTCGAGATACACGACCCGGTGCTGCCTTTTTTGGCTGAACTCAAATCCAGGGAATACCGCACTATCATCATTACTAACCAAGGCGGCATTGCTAAAGGATTGTACGACCACTCATTGGTAGATGCCTGCACCGAATATCTACAAAATTACTTGCGGCCCATGAATTTGGATTTTGATGCCGTTTATTATTGCCCGCATCATCCTCAGTTTAACGCTTGCTTGTGTCGCAAACCATCAGGATTGCTTATTGAAAAGGCCATTGCGCGTTTTCGACTCGATCCTAGACGCTGTTTTATGGTGGGCGACAAAGTGCGCGATGTACAGGCGGCTGAAGCAGCAGGAATAAAAGGATTTTTACTTCCCCCAAACCCCAGTACTGAAGAGCTTTTTAAATGTCTGAACGATTAGAATTTCCGCTCATTAATTATAATGGCATCCTAAAATCTAAGTCGGAAGGGCTTTTCTCTTTCAGCAACCGATCGTTCATGTACGGTGATGGACTTTTTGAGACGGTC
>JBILCR010000317.1:0-3312 GCA_044353055.1 Flavobacteriales bacterium | reverse complement strand
GAAAACGGTTCCGAACCATTCCATAGATTTGAGCATTAGTCCATTGCAGGATTCGCTTTCCTGTGCCAATCCGCTTGTTCAAATTACCGGAGTATTGGTAACGCCGCCGCAAACCGTTTCATATTTGTGGGGTTCCATAACGGCAAACGGAACCGATTCGCTTTTCAGCGTGGACTCGCTACCGCAAACAGAAACACCGGGCATGTATTTTTTAACCGTTCTCGAAAGTCAGAGCGGATGCCGAGATACAGCCTCCACCATAGTATCCGAATCGGAATTGGCCGGCTTGGATTTAAATCTGCTGCAACTTCCTAATGTTATTAGCGCCAACAATGATGGAATAAATGACAGTTGGAGGCCTTTTTTACTTAGCGATCCCGAATTTGACATCACCCTTATTTTTGATGAATATACACTATTGGTATTTAACCGCTGGGGCCAAAAGGTATTTGATTCGGTGGAGGAAAACGAGCGGCTCTGGACACCCCAAAACATTCCTGCAGGAAGCTATTTTTATACCCTTTCCTATAAATCAGACTGCGGTACGGTGGTAGATAAACAGCAGAAGGGTATGATTACCGTACTTAATTAATGTAAAACCTCCACAAAGTAATTAACACCAACAGTTGGATAATTTTTAAAGGGTAAGGCCGTTAGTTTAAATAACTGCCCTACCTTTTTGTCGTGGAAGAAACGCGTAATCGAAGTAAAATCCTTAAAAAGGTATTCTTATATTTATTTTCAGGCATATTCGTATTGGCAGGTTTGCTATTCGCCTTAGGTAAATGGTATGAAGATGATATTACTGCCTATTTTTTAGAGCGGTTAAATCAGAAAATTAATTGCAAGGTAGAAATCCAAAAGGTTGACTTTTCGTTAATCCGTAATTTTCCGTATGCAACAGTTTCACTTGCAGGCGTTAAAGCATACCATTCGAATAATTTTCCTAGAAAAGGAGAATTATTAATCGCCGAACGGATTGATTTTAGTTTTAATTTCTGGAATTTATTTTCGGATAATTATGAAGTTAACCGAATCATACTCAGTAAATCTAGAGTTAATTTAATCATAGATAAAGAAGGTGAACGAAATTTTGACATTTTAAAAAAAGAACTTCAAAACGAACAGGTCAATTCAAAAGTTGATTTTAAACTCAATAAACTGCATTTCGAAAATTGCGAATTGGCATATAGCGATGCTCGCAGCAATGTTTATGGATCTGCATTATTTAGTGATTATACCTTAAAGGGCGCATTCGAACAAGAGAAATTTGATCTGGCATCGAAAGGCGAATTATTGGTGCATCAATTGGAGCTCGACAGCATCGTGTGGATTAAGGACAAACCCATTAAATCGGAGTTGAGCTTAATTGCCGACACCAAAAACAGCAGCTATCAATTGCAGGAAAGCAAACTTACTGTAGGTAAATTGGAACTTTTGCTGAAAGGGAAGGTCGAAAATAAATCCGATCCATATATTGATTTAACGGCAGAAGGTGCCGATATGGACGTAACATCAATTATATCGCTGTTGCCGCAGCGATTCGCAAAAAAAATTGAGGATTATTCGAGCGAAGGAGAAATAAAACTTGCTGTTAAAATAAAAGGTGCACTTAAAAACAAGAATGTTCCTTCAATTAGGGTAGATTTTTCAACGCATAATTTGAGCGTTGAAAATACCCGCGAAGACATTACCATGAAGCAAATAACCTGCACAGGTAAATTTGAAAATCAACAAGGAGGCATCCTGAATTTCGACCACCTGAATTTCAAGCTGAATAACGGTTCATTTGATGCTACGTTACGATTGCAAAACCTTAACAAACCCAACATTAATTTAAACCTAAAGGCAGATTTAGCCCTAGAGGATTTCAGCAAATTTGTTTCAACAGATCCTTTGCAAAACATGAAGGGAATGGCAAAGGTTGACCTTAAGCTAAATACCAGCGATCAAACTGTTGAAGAATTTAAACAGGGAGGATATAAAAACATTAAGGCCGAAGGAACGGCACAAATAAGCGATTGGTCGTTTACGCTAAAAGGAGATACCTTACCGTATTCTAATTTCAACGGCACTTATCGGTTTCATGAAAACGAAGTTCGCATTGAAAACATGCAAGGCCTGGTGGGTAAAAGCGATATTAAGCTGAGAGGGAGACTCGAAAATTTATTCGGTTGGCTTTTTGGTCCCTCAGAAACCTTAGGTTTTACGGCATTTACCGAAAGCAAGAAAGTATATGTAGATCAGTTAATGGCTAAAAAACCAGGCGATGGAAAGGAAAAAAATGCCTATTCATTAATACTTTCACCCCGCATAAAAATGCGTCTGGAATCGCGAATTGGACAGTTGTTTTACAGGAAATTCAGAGCCAATGATATTACCGGAGTTTTAAGTTTAAATAATGCCGTTTTTAAAGCAGAGAAATTAATCTTAAAAACCATGAACGGCAGTATTGCTATCAATGCCGCGGTGGAGGCTAATTCTCAAAATAAATTTCTGATTCAGTCCACCTCTATTCTTAAACAGGTAGATATAAACCGTCTTTTTTATGAATGCGAAAATTTTGGTCAAACCGTAATGAAAGATGATAATATTAAAGGAACCGTTGATGCACGCGTCGAAATACAGGCAGAATGCACTTCCGACCTGAGTATTGATCCTGCCAAAGTTTATTGCAAAATGGATTTAATTATAAATAAAGGCGAACTAATTCTTTTCGAACCGCTTCAGGCGCTCTCAAAATATATTGCCGTTGAAGATTTAAGGCATGTAAAATTTTCGGAACTAAACAATTCTATAGAAATAAAAGACTCTAAGATTTACATTCCCAATATGGAAATTGCGTCAAATGCCATTACGATTAGTGCTTCGGGAACGCACACCTTTGATAACGAAATTGATTACCACATACGATTATTATTGTCGGATGTGCTTTCGCGTAAAATGAAAAAGAATAAGAAAGATGATGAATTTGGGGAATGGGAAGAGGACGAGGGCGGAAAAACCAATTTATTCCTATCGATGAAAGGCCCTTTGACGAATCCGCGTATATCTCTCGATACCAAAGGTGTACGCGAAAAAATAAAGCAAGACATCAAAAGAGAAAAGCAATCTTTGAAACAGATGTTTAAGGACGAATTTGGACTTTTTAAAAACGACACTACCTTAAAACCTAAGGCAGATCCTCCTAAAAAGAAAAATAAAGTATTGATTGATTTTGATGAAGATGATAACTAAGCAGCGTCGTTGCTTACATTTGTTGCACTCTATCAATTTAACATGACAACTACACTACTTAAAGCAGAAGGTGCG
>JBILCR010000316.1:0-3327 GCA_044353055.1 Flavobacteriales bacterium | reverse complement strand
CTTATGAAGCGCTTGCAGCATCGCAATTTGATATTGCTTTTCATCCTCCGTTGCGCGAATAACCTCTTTGGGCAAAATCGTCGGCGAGCCTTTCGAACTCAAGAAGGTATTCACGCCAATTATCGGGTACTCGCCCGTATGCTTGAGCATTTCGTAATGCATCGATTCTTCCTGAATGCGCGACCGCTGGTACATCGTTTCCATGGCGCCCAACACGCCACCACGCTCAGTAATGCGGTCGAACTCGGTATACACGGCTTCTTCCACCAAATCGGTCATCTCATCGATAATGAATGAACCCTGCAGCGGATTTTCGTTCTTCGCCAAACCTAATTCGCGGTTAATGATCAATTGAATGGCCATGGCTCTGCGCACCGATTCTTCGGTAGGTGTGGTAATGGCTTCGTCGTAAGCATTTGTATGAAGCGAATTACAGTTGTCGTAAATCGCATACAAGGCCTGCAACGTGGTGCGGATGTCGTTAAAGTCGATTTCCTGCGCGTGCAACGATCTGCCTGAAGTTTGGATGTGGTATTTCAGCATCTGACTCCGCTCGTTGGCTCCGTATTTCTGCTTCATGGCCTTGGCCCAAATGCGACGGGCAACGCGTCCAATTACAGCATATTCAGGGTCGATTCCGTTGCTGAAGAAGAAACTCAAGTTCGGCGCAAAATCGTCGATGTGCATGCCCCGGCTTAAGTAATATTCAACATACGTAAAGCCGTTGGCCAGCGTAAATGCCAATTGCGTAATCGGATTGGCTCCGGCCTCGGCAATGTGGTACCCCGAAATACTCACCGAATAAAAATTCCGCACTTTTTGGTCGATGAAGTATTGCTGGATATCGCCCATCATCCGCAAGGCAAACTCGGTAGAGAAAATGCAGGTGTTTTGCGCCTGGTCTTCCTTTAAAATATCGGCCTGAACTGTACCGCGAACCACCTTTAGGGTATCGGCTTTTATTTTAGCATACACATCGGCCGACAAAACCTGATCGCCGGTAACGCCCAAAAGCATTAAGCCCAAACCATCGTTACCCTCGGGCAATTCGCCCTGGTAACGCGGCCGTTCAACACCTTTGGCTTTATAAATAGCATCGATTTTTGCTTCTACTTCAGCCTCCAATCCATTTGCCTTGATGTATACCTCACACTGTTGATCGATGGCGGCATTCATAAAAAAGCCTAAAAGCATTGGCGCCGGACCATTAATAGTCATTGAGACCGATGTACTTGGAGCGCAGAGATTAAAGCCCGAATAAAGTTTTTTAGCATCATCGAGGCAGCAAATGCTCACGCCCGAGTTGCCGATTTTTCCATAAATATCGGGACGTAAATCAGGGTCATTTCCGTAAAGTGTTACCGAGTCAAACGCTGTGCTTAAACGGGCGGCGGGCATGCCCAAACTAACGTAATGAAAACGACGATTGGTGCGCTCCGGTCCACCTTCGCCGGCAAACATTCGCGTTGGGTCTTCGCCTTCGCGCTTGAAGGGATAAATTCCAGCTGCATAAGGGAATTCGCCAGGTACGTTTTCGGTCAACATCCAACGTATTTGCGCGCCCCAATTCGTAAATGCTGGTGTAACAACCTTTGGAATCTGGCTGTGCGAAAGGCTTTCGGTATGCGTTTTCACCTTGATTTCCTTATCGCGAACCTTGAAAATGTAATGTTCGTTTTTGTAGGCCGCACGCTTGGCGGGCCATTCTTCGATCAACTTCCAATTTTTGGGATCGAGGTTTAATTTAACGCGGTCGAATTCGGCTTGCAACACTTTTAAGATGTCGGCATTATCGCTCCCCGAAAATCCTTCGATGGTAGTGTGAATGGCATAAAGCCTCTCCGCTACTTCGGCCTGTTTTTCGACCCAAGCGTTATAGTTGCGGTTGTTCTCGGTAATTTCGCTCAGGTAGCGCGTGCGGTTTGGCGGAATCACATAAATCTTCTCGCTCATTTCGCGCGTAACCGTGTAATTCGATTTCAGCGATGCTCCGGTTTTTTCAACCAGCTTATCCATTATCGAGCGGTACAGGTTGTTCATTCCCGGATCGTTGAATTGCGAAGCAATGGTGCCGAAAACAGGCATTGTATCGGGATCGCTATCCCATAAATTGTGATTGCGCTGGTATTGCTTTTTTACGTCGCGCAGGGCATCGAGGGCGCCGCGTTTATCGAATTTATTAAGAGCAATAAGGTCGGCAAAATCGAGCATGTCGATTTTCTCAAGCTGTGTAGCAGCACCATATTCGGGTGTCATCACATACAAACTCACATTGCTGTGGTCGAGAATTTCGGTGTCGCTCTGACCAATACCCGATGTTTCGAGGATGATTAAGTCGTACTGTGCCGCTTTTAGAATATCGACCGCTTCTTTCACATGTTTACTCAGTGCCAGATTGCTCTGACGTGTTGCCAACGAGCGCATATACACCCGCGGGTTACGAATAGCATTCATGCGGATGCGGTCGCCGAGTAAAGCACCACCGGTTTTGCGTTTAGACGGATCTACCGATACAACGCCGATATGTTTCTCCGGAAAGTCGATTAGAAAGCGACGTACGAGTTCATCTACTAGTGAAGATTTTCCTGCTCCTCCTGTTCCGGTTATTCCCAAAATAGGCGAATTGCTTTGGGCTGCCAGTTGGTGCACACGCTCCATTTCGGGGCCTGCACCTTCGGGATTGTTTTCGGCAGCGGAGATCAGTTTGGCAATCGATTTCCAATCTTTCTCAATCAAATGCCCCACTTCGCCGTTTAAATTCATTCCTGTAGGGAAATCGCATTTCTGCATCAAATCGTTAATCATCCCCTGCAAGCCCATAGAACGACCGTCGTCGGGATGATAAATGCGTGCAATGCCATATTCTTGGAGTTCCGCAATTTCGGAAGGTAAAATGGTCCCACCACCACCGCCAAAAATACGGATATGGCCTGCTCCTTTTTCCTTAAGTAAGTCGAACATGTATTTGAAATATTCCATGTGACCGCCCTGGTAAGATGTCATGGCAATAGCCTGAGCATCTTCTTGTATAGCGCAATTCACTACTTCTTCTACAGAGCGATCGTGCCCTAGGTGAATCACTTCGGCACCCGAACTCTGTATGATACGACGCATGATATTAATGGCGGCATCATGACCGTCGAATAAAGAGGCAGCAGTAACAATTCGTATTTTATTTAGGGGCTGGTAAACAGTGGTTTCCATGCTCATTTCGGTTTTGGGAGGCACAAAGGTACAAAAGGAAGAAGAGTAGAAAAACTAAGACGGAATTAAGAATTACGTCGTCTAGGCAAATACTAGCAAAAAGAGGTTAAGCAGATCGCCCTC
>JBILCR010000315.1:0-3331 GCA_044353055.1 Flavobacteriales bacterium | reverse complement strand
ATCCGCATGTGTCGGTTGACTGTGTGATATTTGGCTTCGATGATGATGAACTTAAAGTTCTGCTTATTGAGCGCAATATTGATCCAAACGATAATAAATCTAGGCTTTATTCTTTACCCGGAAATCTGGTAGATGATAATGAAGATCTTGATTCATCGGCGAAGCGTATCCTTTCAGAGTTGACCTCCTTAAACAATCTCTTTTTGGAGCAATTTTATGCATTTGGTGATCCCAACCGAGTAAAAAACTCATTGGATGCACAATGGCTAAATTCGATTCGCGAGGTGCCTACTGCAAGAGTAATAACTGTTGCATATTATTCATTAGTTAAAATTGGAGATTATCAGCCATCGGCATCTTCATTTGCCCGTAAAGCATTTTGGTGCAGGGTATCTGAGGTTCCCGAACTGGCATTTGATCACAATCTGATTTTAAGTAAGGCACTTAACAGTTTAAAAAACAAACTTCGGATTGAGCCCATTGGTTTTGAGCTTTTGCCTGAGAAATTTACCTTAGGGCAGCTTCAAAAAGTGTATGAAACCATTTTAGGAACGGAATTAGACAAACGTAATTTCAGACGAAAAATACTTAACAAAGGCTTTATTAAGCAATTGGAAGAGAAACAAAAAGGGGTGCCGCATAAACGAGCCAGTTTATTCGAATTCGATCAAGGGGCCTACGATAAAATTAGAACTGAGCAGTTTAACTTTGATTTTTAATGCTTGGTTTTACCGCATGCCAGCGAATTAAAATTGATATGTATCAAAAAAGAGTGAGATTATTTAAAATATATGATTTGGCCAAGCCATCCTTTACTACTTTTGTGTGATGAAAATAATACTCTCCGGTGGAACGGGTGTGCTTGGTTCTGAGATTATCTTTGAATTTCTTGAATATTTTATTGAAAATAGAATTGAGGGGAAGCTATATCTGATTGCCAGAGGTAATGCAAAAATTACCGCCGCAGAACGTGTTAATACCCTATTGTCGTCTTCATTTGTTCCACAGAAAATAAGTAAAATTGGTTTAGAGGGTATAAAGAGCTTTATTGAAGTCATAGATAGTTCAAACATTACACCTCATAAAACGCTGATACAAAATCTTAGCGATGCCTATTTTATTCATTCTGCCGGATTTGTAAATTTATCGACAGATGCCCAGCATTACGATTCGATTTACAATGAAAATAAAAAGGTTACCGAAAGTTTTTTAAGCATTTATGGACCTCACATCAAAAAATTTATCTATGTAAGTACGGCATACTGTACAGGAGTTAGAGCGGGTTTGATATCCAATGACTTTCACAATTTAGACTTCGAACCCCAATTTAGAAATGCCTACGAAAATGCCAAGTTTGAGTCCGAAAAATATGTAGCACGATACTGCACAGAAAAAGGCATAGAATATCAAATTCTCCGCCCCAGTGTAATTGGAGGTAAACTAATGAGTGAGGAAAACAGATTCCATGTGTTAAAGTATATGGGATTTTACTTGCTTGGGAAATTTTTTCATTTTTATTCCAAATCGAAAAAAAATGAAAATGTTCGCATCCCTATAACTTTTGATACCGGGTTAAACATAATACCTGTTGATTATGTGGCTAAAGTGATAGTAAAATCATTCCAAAGAAATGATATCATACAACTTAATATTGCCCATAATAAAAGCTATGATATTGCGGGGGGCATAAAAATAATTATGGAAGAAGCTGGGCATATCAATTTTAATTTGGTGCCACTTGAAGAATTTAAGGAATATCAAAACGTTACGGAGCGCTTATACTTCGAAAAAATAGGAAAGCATTTAAGCCCTTACTTAAACGCGCCTAAAAATGAGTACGACACCGAACTGCTCAATTCTATTTTACCTATTCCTGAAATTGATGCGCACACCTTTAGGGGAATGATTCGTTACGGGGTTGTAAACAATTTCAGCGAGGTTTCTATTTAACCTTAGCCCTTTTATTAATTCCATTTACATTGCATAAATCGCTTTTAAAGGGCGATATGCGTATTTAATGGATAATAATTTTGTTTGAGGAAGTAAAATCGCCATCAATCACCTCAACTATATAAACCCCAGGTTGTAGATAAGAAACATCTAGTTTTTGTACTTCTCCAGCAATTCGTTGTTCTTTTATTAATCTACCTGACACATCCGAAATTCTGCATAGGTAACCAGTAGCAGTATTCAATGTAATGTTTATAAAATCATTGGCCGGATTAGGCCAAACACGAAACGTTTTATTGGTATATGTTTCAAAACCAATGGCGCCACTCAAATCTATAATGGCTTCCAAAGTATCGGAGCCACATAGATTCGTAACCACAAGCCGTACTGTGTAAACTCCTGCCGAATCGAACGCATGTTGCTGGTTTCCGGGCAGCGTCAAATCAACTATACCATCTGCTTCAAAATCCCATGCATAAGATGCAGGACCAGTGCTCTGATCGGTAAATGTTACTAATAAGCCATTAGAAGCCGTATATGAAAATTGGGCAACGGGAGCATTAATTACCTGTACGTTAACCGAGTCGGACGCAATACAACCTTCTTCACTCAGTGCCGTTAAGCCATAAACACCATTATTATTCACTTGAATACTGCTTTGAGTAGCACCTGTATTCCATGAATATTGAATATACCCTGAGCCCGCATTAAGCGTTACGCTTTCGCCATTGCATAAAATCCGATCGGCACCTAAATTAATATCCACTGCCTGTGCCTGATTTACGATCGTAGTGTCTGATGCGATACATCCGTTATTATCAATAAAACTAACTGTATAAATGCCCCCCTGCGACACCTCAATTTCTGATGAACCTGCACCTGTTGACCACAGTATCGAGCTAACTGCACTGCTAATGACACTTGCTGTTACTCCATCAAAACCTGAATTGGGAGATGAACCATTCAAATTGAGAAAAATATCATTCCCGTTATCGTCCTTGCCAGTTAAGGTTCCATCGGCATTTCTAAAAACCATGAACAATCCATTAACCGCTGAATCAGCTGGAATAGAATAATAGTCATAAACGCTGATGGTAATGCTCCATAAATTATCGCCAATCTGTGTCATTTGGCCAATCCCGTCATCTTGTCCCCAATTGCCAACCCATGGCTCCACACCTCCCATAAACGGAGCAAATTCGAATGTTGAGTGCATATACACGCTAGGTGCATCAAGTAACTGTGTTTGGCCCTGTGTTGCATCGTAGATAATTGTAAGCGAATCGCCCTGCGGAGATAGCGAAACACCGGGTGAAAGTATAACAGAACCGCTGCCGCACAATAAATATGAAGGCAACAGCGCGCTGTTAACCAAGAAAGG
>JBILCR010000314.1:0-3332 GCA_044353055.1 Flavobacteriales bacterium | reverse complement strand
GGGAGTTTATCTCAGTAAAATCATATTCTCCGAATTTTAAATTCTTTAACTTGCAGGCTATGAAAACCTACACATTTTGTCAAAGCTGCGGATATCCCTTAAAAAAAGACAAACAGGGAGGGGGAACGGAAAAAGACGGTAGCAAGAGCCCTCGCTATTGTTCGATGTGTTATGCCAATGGACAGTTTCTTACCCCGCCCGAAATTGATACCGCACACAAAATGCAGAAATTCTGCATCGAACAAATGCGAAAATCGGGTATAAACCGATTTCTGGCTTGGCTCGGAACACGTTCCATTCCTAACTTGGAGCGTTGGCAACGTAAAAGCGCGTAGCGCTATGACCAACAGGAATATCATGCCTTAATCGCAACTGCATGTAACAAGCAATGTGTATATTGCCGCATTAAAGTTTAGCCCCAAAACTTATGAATGCCGATACGTGGATTGACCTTTTACAAAGCCGTATTGTTGAAGCTGCGAATATCGATCGGGCGCATTCTATGTCGGCCTACATGAAAAATCATTTCGAATTTTATGGTGTGCCGGCTCCTCAAAGAAAGGCCCTGTTGAAGGCACATTATCTGCAATATCCTCTTAAGTTAAACGAAATCAATACTGTGGTGCATAAAATGTGGCAGTTGCCGCAACGCGAGATGCATTACAATGCCATGGATTTATTGGGCAAACGAAAAAATAAGTTCGAAGCCGATGATCTTAACTTTATTGAATACCTTATCACCAGCAACAGCTGGTGGGATAGTGTAGATTACCTCGCAGGAACGCTACTCGGTGCTTACTTCTTAAAATTCCCGCAACACGTGTATCCTGCCATTGAACGCTGGGAAAAAGATTCCAACCTATGGCTGCATCGTTCGGCAATAATTTTTCAATTGAAATACGAAGAAAATACCGACATGGATTTGTTGTTTTATCTGTGCACGAGGTTTTCGACACACAAAGATTTTTTCATCCGAAAAGCTATTGGTTGGGCTCTTCGATCGGTATATTCTCATAAAAAAGAAGCCGTACTTCAATTTATTGAACGTTATCCGCTCAGCAATCTCAGCAAACGCGAAGCCCTCAAACATCACAAATTTTTATAAGCGCTAATGTTAATAAGTTCGCGTGTTTAATTAATTATGTATCTGAATATCATATTCTTATAAAATTTGTCGACTACGTGTGCAAAAGAGTGCCGTGCCAATGTTTTACTTTTGCTTTCTTTGGATAGTTTTGTATCTGCACCACACGCGCTCATGAAGAGAATTTTATTAATAATATGTTTACTTTGGTGGGGATTGGGATTACATGCTCAACAACCGGGTAAACCTACAAATACACCTACAGATACTATAAAGCCTAAAAAGCCAGACACTCCTGTGGATACCAGTAAATTTTGGAACGACTCATTGTTCAACAATGGCAATCCCAAAATTTGGCGCGATGGGCAGGTAATTCGTCCTCCAAAACCGCGAGCGCGTCGTCGTAAGTTTAAAATTCAATACAGCGATCGTATTCAGTACAGCGTTTTGGGTGATTATCCCTACGGAGTATCGAGTGGTGTGCCTACCGCTTTAACCTTACAAAAAAAGTTAACTGCCTGGGAAGATTCCATCATACCTAAGCAATACCGTGGTGATACCACATGGCACGAACATAAAATGTCGATATGGCTCAGAGCAGCGCGCATGCTTTTGATTGATGCTCCCATAGAAACCATGGTTATGGCTTTGGAGCAGGATGTTTACGGCCAAATGGGGCGCATGCGCGAATATCAGATAAGCGGTGCGAAGTATCAATTGGGCGCTCCAATTCCGTTTTGGACCCCGATGGGGCGTTTAGGCTTCGATGGTTACTTTGCCGACCTTAATGCTTCGCGTCAGGAATTGGCCATGATAGCAGGAGGTGCATTAGAGGCAGGCAATATGGCCAGTTCCGACTTGCACATTCGCTGGATGCAGCGTAAATCGATGTATTACAGAGAGGCCCTGCATTACTTTAGATTACAAACAGCAGCCATTGCTTCGGTGATGAATATACGCGACGATTTTAGCAATCGCGCTAATCCCGCATCTACCTGGCTCTCTAATATTAATTCAACGTACGGGTTTATTTCAACGCCCAATTACACACCTCGTGAGTTAAAACGCGATTTTGCTCTGGCAGCATTCACCAATCCTTGGCTTATTTATACAGCGGGAGGTTTGTTTAGAGATTATCTCTTTAGAGGCAAGGACTCCATTCCGGTTCCATTGATTAAAGTAGGATACGGCAAAACCATTCTTCCATGGATTCGCTACGGATTTAGCCCTTTCGGCGGCGAATGGATCCCAGAAGTGGCCTTTACCAAACACCGCCAGGTAGTGAGTATTTACGGACGTTTTGGAACGGGTTCGTTTAAGCATAATACCTTTCGCGAAAACTTCGGGGCCGGTATTAAAGGATATAACCTACGCAGAAGTAAAAAAATGGGTATTAACGCCCACTTAACCTATTGGAGTCAAGATTATCTGTTCAACGGACCTATTGACGATAGCAATAAATCGCAGAATACACTTTCGCTAGGATGGGGCGTTGGAGGAACGGTTACCGGATATTTTAAACTTACCAAAACCTGGGATCACTCACTATCGGCCATCGTAACTGCTGGGTATAAAACCAAAGGTTACATGGAAGGTGAAGTTTGGAATGCGGGGCCAATATTGCGCGCCGGTTTAAGCTTTGCGCTCGACCGCGATTACGAACAAGACGATACTGTTCCGGAATACGAAGAAGTGCCCAAACGCCTTACACGTAAAGAACGCCAACGTGCACGCGGAAAAGAGAGAAAAGCCGAAAGAAAAAAATACACTAAACGCAAGTAAATCAAGATGGTTATGAAGAAAATAGCATCTCACGTTATGGTGTTGGTATTTACAGCCCTTGTTTTAGGAAGCTGCGAATACAATAAAAGTCTCGAATTGTTTGAGGTTCCTGAAAAGTCATTCGAAATTACCAACCTCAAAATGGCATGTAACAATTTCAAGGAGAATTTTCGCTTTTA
The DNA here is from genome assembly GCA_044353055.1 of Flavobacteriales bacterium. GTDB lineage: Bacteria > Bacteroidota > Bacteroidia > M30B66 > M30B66 > CAMCXT01. The sequence goes on along the minus strand of JBILCR010000314.1, from coordinate 287 downwards.
TTCCCAAACCTTGGGATTACCTACAATTTATAATGCCGATTCTACGGCCTTTACGGTATCGTTTCCTAATAACAGTATTACGTTTTTTTCCACTGGACTTGATGATACCTTGGGAGTGTTCCCGCAATACCAATTCACGATTTCAATTCCATCGAATCAGATTGAAGGCTGTTACCAATGGCTAACCGAACCCGATACGAATAACCCCGATAAGGTTAAGGAACGTGTTAAATTATGGTACGATTCAGAAACCGGCGCCGAAATTTTCAGAAGAGAAAATTACAATT
>JBILCR010000313.1:0-3348 GCA_044353055.1 Flavobacteriales bacterium | reverse complement strand
TCGAAACTAGGCGTATCCTTTCTCGATGTAGCTTTTTCATGCGGTATGTATTTGTAGCGATTGTGCCCGACGTTCATTAAGGGTTGCGCCTTCGTGCAAACTAAACTGGAAAGGCTTATAGCGTTCCTCGGTATGTTTAGGCCAATATACTATGAAACGGGTGAACATTCCGGCCTCCGATTCAACTGTAATCTTACCCCCTACTTCATCGATAATCTTTTTAACGATGGCCAATCCCACACCGGTACTTTCAAAGCTATCGCGCGCTTTGAGGGTTTGAAAAATGACAAAAATCTTTTCGTGATACTGTGCCTCAATACCAGGTCCGTTGTCTGTAAACGAAAACAGATGGAATTGATCATCCTCGCTAACTTCAATAGATAGCGATGCATTGGGTTTATCGTTGTGTCTAATAGCATTACTCACCAGATTCGAAACCACTTGCTGAAATTTCATACGCTCGGTTTCCATTTGCGGCAATTGGCCTTGAAGCTGAACATTTAAATTGTTATTTTCAATGAGCAAATCAAAAACTTCGTCAAAAACTTCGCGGGCATCAAAACACACATTGGGACTTTTAACCCGGTCGGCACGCGAATATTCGAGAATACCGTTAATTAATCCTTCCATGCGAACTACCCTACCCTTTAACATATTAAAGTGTTCGCGAGTATCCGAGCTAAACGAATCGCCAAGGTCTTCCTCAATCCACGTTGACAAATTAGAAATGGCTCTTAGTGGTGCCTTTAAATCGTGCGATACCACATAGGCAAATTTATCGAGCTCCTTGTTGGCTTTTTCGAGATAGCGATAATATTCTGAAGTGCGTTCATCGGCTTCTTTTCGATCGCTGATATCCGAGCAAACATAAACCGTACGTTCTCTTATTCCCTGACCATCCAATATGGGTGTTGCCTGTACCGAAAGCCAAATTTTACGTCCGTCTTTTGTAAAGCAATTTACTTCATCGCTAAAAGATTCGTTATGCTCCAATGAGCGATTTAGTTGGATTATAATTTCGGGATTTGCTTTAATATCGAATAGTGTTTCTCCGGCTTGCATGCCTTTAACTTCTTCAAGCCTATATCCGGTGCAGCGTTCATAACCCTCGTTCACCCATTCAATGGTTCCGGAAGCATCGGTAATAAGCACCAAATTATCGGTTTTCGAAGCCACAAGCGACAGCTTTCGCAGTTCTTCATTTTTATGCTCCAGATCTTTTTTCGATTCCATCACTTTGCTAATTACCACATTCTTATTGCTCAATAAATTATTGGAAAGGCTGTAAATTAAAATTGTGGCCGTTAAATAGGTAATAAAGTAATCGAGATTAAGCATCGATCCAGATGCATCCGAATCAATAATATTTCTTACATCGCGCCCAAAAAATTCTGAATAGAAATAGAAGAAAATCAGATTTAAAATACTTAAAACAGAAATAATCTTCCCCTCTCTGTTTCCGAGCAACATAAATGTGGCAAGAATTAATCCTCCAAAATACACCATACCCGAGTTGCGAATACCGCCCGAATAATAGGTAACTACATGGAGTACTGCCAAGCTGCTGATTACTGAAATCCAATAGGCAAATCGAAATTGTTTATGCCAATTCAGTGTAAAGTAATTCAGCATCAAGAGTGAGGTAAGGCCGCACAAAAGAGTAGAAAAGGCTACTTCGGCTTGCAAAACCGATAACACTTGAAAGGTTATGGAAAGCGAAATTAAAAAGGTAGCCGCTGTAAGGGTTCGGAATAAATTAAACTGTTGTCGGGCAGATAAATCCTGTTCATGAATCAAACGAGCCGCATTACGTATTAGGATTAGATCGATAAGCTTTTTCATTGCCAATATGCTTTATCTTTTAAATAGACAACAGCTTATTCGCTATTCCTTTAAAACGGTTTCGAATTAATTCATGAGTTAAATATTTTTCTTACATCGACTGGCATTTTTTTTTAATCAGATTAAATGGATATAAATTATCACTGGTACCCTTTAACAATAATGGCGTTAACTATAATATAAAATTAGCATTCGGTAAAGTTCGATGCTCAATTATATCAATAAATGACTGGGAACTAAAAATTCAGGATAGCTTATTTCACCGTGATGCTAAGGACTCACCAAGTTAAAACTCACGTTTACATAAAACGGATTGCCTAAATCGTTAACCATAACATAGGGTGCATCGCTGGCTAATCCAAAAGCACGATAAATTTCCTTACCCGAAATCAGTCGATCCACATCGAAACGATAATTCAAACGGTACCCTGCCTGTACCGACATCCACACAAAGCCCTTTAACGAAAACTCGTACACAAGACGCAAACGTATTTCTCCACGGCGAATTTCAAGCTCATCGTTACGCAGATTAACGCCGTTATAACTCGGGTTTGAGTTCCATAAGCGATAGCTTTGCCCTTCGAGCTCATAACCGAAAAACACCATGTTACGGCTGTTAAAGGTGCGTCGAACATGCGCCCTTGCCGGAAACAGTATTTCTGAGCCCCATTTATTGGCGGCATCGGTATAATTGTAAAGTAAAACGGGGATGTAGTTGAGCTCGCCTACACGGTATGTCCGTGCAATTCCAACCCCCCATTGCTTTTTTTCTGTTGGTCGCTTTCCCCAAATTAAAGCAGCCGAATATTTCAAATAATTAAGCGGCATTAAATCGGCAAAAGAATAATCGCCACTGTAATCAGCCGAACCTTGAAATAAAATAAATTGTTTATCGTTGAGCGGTTTAAAAACCGTGGTATTTAAACCCATGGTGCGCAATCCATTTTGCTGCAAACTGCTGAGTAAGGGATTTTTTAAGGAGTCAGGCATTTCAAAATCATAGCGCTGTTCCCAGTAATTGGCCCCCAACTGCCATACCAAATGAGTTTTTGAAATTATTGGAATGTTCGCTGCTATGCGCAAGCCATGTGATCGCAATACCTGAGCGCTTTGTGGCAAAACAATTACGTTTGAACTCAAGGCTGTTTGATTGCTCCTAAGGCTATCGGCTTTAACATTGTATCCCATTTGAAAATCATAACCGATACTAATAAGTTTTGCCGGACTTAGACCTTCTATTTTAGGGCTGCAAAATCGACGTGCCCCATCGGCTGCAAAATCGAGATTGTCGTATTGGCTGTAATCTTCTTCTACTGCAGCGCTATCAACAGGCACTACATCCACCTGCGCACTAAGTGCTGGGGGAAAGACGAATAAAATTAACAGAACAGCAATAAATAATGCAGCTGCTTTAGCGAAAAAAGAGGGTTGCATGCCTTAATTTTTTGCTGCCAATCGTTTCCAAACATCGGTTCTACCCAGCGCCGAAACACCAATGTATCCTCA
>JBILCR010000026.1:0-11457 GCA_044353055.1 Flavobacteriales bacterium | reverse complement strand
AGAGGCGGAAATCCCACATGTATGGATCGTGTTTTGGCTACACGAATGGGTTTTGAAGCTGTTGAAGCACTTTTGCAGGGTCAAAATAAAATGATGGTAGGTATTGTTGGCGGAAAACTTAATCTTCTGCCGCTTACACAAGCAGTAAAGCATATTTCGGAGGTAAATGAAAGGCTGTTGACCATGGCCGAAATAATGGCCGAATAAGAGTATGAAGCCAAATAATTACAAAGCATTTAACTTGGCATAATTAAAACATATCTTTGTATCAATAATCTACCGAAGGTGAAAAAAGTTAGTTTCGATAATACCGAAAACTCGTTTTATAACGAGCTAAATACAGAGGTTAAAGCCTATTTTACGCAAAAGAGAATTTCGCAAACTGGCGATTTGCGTCTGTATTTAAAGTCGGTGCTTCTCATTGGCGGTGCTTTAGGCATATATTTTACCTTACTTACGGTTACCACGTTAAATGCCGTTTTTGCGATTGTCTTATGCCTTATATTGGGTTTTTTGCTGGCATGCATTGGGTTTAGTGTGATGCATGATGCGTGTCATGGCAGCTATTCGCAGAGCAAGACGCTTAATTACATCATGGGCTTAACCATGAACGCTTTGGGCAGTAATGCTTTTATTTGGAAGCATAAACATAACATTATACATCATACCTATACAAACATTGACGGGGTTGACGACGATATTGCCAAATCGCCAGTTTTGCGGCATTGTTATTCACAAACCTACAAGCCGATGCATCGTTGGCAGCATATTTATATGGTGCCACTCTATGCGGTTTCCTCCATATTATGGGCATTATTAACCGATTTTGATAAATATTTTAAACGTGAGGTAAATGGCACCCCTATGCCGCCAATACCCTTAAAAGAACATGTTATATTTTGGGTGACGAAAGTGCTTTATATCTTTTTTTACATGGTACTGCCTATTTTATGTGTGGGGGTATCAAAGTTTTTGATCGGATACTTTGTAGCTAACGCGGCTATGGGCTTAACCATGGCGCTGGTATTTCAATTGGCACATGTAGTAGAGCATACCGCATTTACGGATGCCACATTAAGCACCGACAAATTAAAAATTACCGAATCGTGGGCAGCACATCAAATGCGCACTACCTCTAACTTTTCGATGCAAAATCCCGTTATTTCCTGGTTTGTTGGAGGATTGAATTTTCAGATTGAGCATCATCTTTTTCCGAAAGTGAGTCATGTGCATTATCCCGCATTAAGCCCTATAGTGCAGCGCTTGGCTAAAAAACACGGGCTTCCGTATTATTGTATCGATAATTTTGGGTCGGCAGTATTGAGCCATTTCAAAACCATGCGCAAGTTTGGCGAGCGCGAAGTGGATCCACAAGCGGCAATGAGCTGAATAAAAAGAATTTAAATTAAAAACTATAGGAAGCCCCCAAACTAATATTGGCAATCCATCCATCAAAGCCCAATTGGCTGTGCGATGATTGGAGGTCAAAGGTAACTTGCTGATATACATGGCGCACCCGCGTAAAATCGGCAAAAAGCTTAAATCGGTCTGATAATTTTACCTGAGGAACAATGCCCACGGTTAAGTTTAGCATCGAAGCAGACTGGCCTGCGTCATTCCATAAGTTTGAAAAGCCAGGCCCACCATGCACCAATACAGTAAATCTTCGCACAAAATCGCGAAAGCGCAATACCTGCCCCATGTCAACCACCCCTTGAAAACTAAGGCGAAGGTAATTTGAAGTGAAAGTATTGCTTGATGGGGCGCCCTGTATCTTATCATAGCCTGCCGTTGCCTTGTAGCCAATCAATTCGTTCAACATTTTTCGATAGCCGAGTTCCGCATGAAAAAGTCCAAAAGTAGGTGAGCGGTAGCCGGGCGTAAAGGGATGAACCGCATTACTTGAGCCAACTGCAATTTCGAGGCTGGAACGCCTTGACTTTTGAGCCCGTATTTCTCCAAATGAAACAAATAGCAATAGCGCCGATATAAAGTATGCTAATAGTTTAATGCTATGGCGTTTCTTCATGTAGTGTATTGTCGTAAATTGAAATTATTAGTAACTCATTTACAAGGGTTGATGGCAAAGATAGTTAAGACTAATTAATATTTTAACCATTTTTATTTAGAGTCTACCATCCATGTATATTCGAATGACACCTAACAAAATTTAACCCGATGGCAGAAAAACTGCGTTATTTTAAGAAAACATAGAAAAAAGAAACTTTACTTTGCCTTAGCTTTTATATACACTATGATAAGGCTTTTATTAAAAATTCCGGTTTTAAAACAATTGCATTATAAGGGATTATTATCAAAAGCAGCCAGAAGAAATTATGCCATCTATTGGGTTTTACGTCTGTTATTTGGGTTGAATAAAGAATGTAAATTTTCTATCCATTTTACTTCAACAGCCATTAAGCCCGAAAATATTGAAATGGGCGAAGGGGTTGAAAAAAGCTTTTTACTTTCGGGCAACTGTTATTACCAAGCAATTAACGGAATTAAAATAGGAGCAAATACCATTATTGCTCCTGGAGTAAAATTAATTTCAGCCAATCATGAGGGTCATAATCTAAGTGGCCATGTAAAAGGTGGTCCTATTATAATTGGCAAAAATTGCTGGATAGGAGCCAATGCAGTTGTTTTGCCTGGAGTTGTTCTTGGTGATCATACTATTGTTGCTGCAGGTGCGGTGGTTACTAAATCGTTTCCAATGGGTAACGAAGTTTTAATGGGTGTGCCGGCGGTAGGAAAGGTAGCGAGATGAAAGTACTTCAAAAACTAGGAGTGTCGGAGTTTTGGGTAAACGTAAGCAAATTGGCCACGGGTACCATTGCAAGCCAGGTGCTGGCAATTTTATTTACCCCGTTTATTACTCGGATTTTTGATGCCAAAGACATTGGCACGCTTAATCTCTTTAACCAGATTGTTGGCTTGATGGTGGTTGTTTCTATGCTCAGATTGGATCGAGCAATAATACTTGCTGATGATAATGAAGCAAAAAAGTTGGTGAACGCAGGCTTTTCAATAATTCTATGTTTCTTCATGCTTCTGTTGCTTATAAGCTTTCCATTTCAGTCATTTTGGATACGCTTTTTTGGATTAAGCTACCCGGCATATTTTATTTTAACAATTCCTGCTGCATTTTTTCTTCAATCGATTATTAATTTATTTAAAACCGGCGGAAACACTTTTAAGCTATACAGTACTATGGCAAAAGGCTTGTTTATTCAAGCATTACTGGTACAATTTTTAAAGTTGTTTTTTGGGTTAAATCTCGGTGCAGGTCCTGCTTGGCTTATATTAGCAGAGCTGCTTGCCGCTACAATGGTTATTATTTATTATGTGTTTGAATTGGGCAAAAAGGCACAATTCAAAATTGAAATTATAGGCTGGATCGATTTAAAAAGGCTCCTTTTGGAGCATAAAAGCTTTATAAAGTTTGATGTGCCGGCATCACTACTCAATTTTCTCTCTTGGTCGGCAGCCTCTTTTTTACTGGCCTATTTTTTTGATGCAAAAACAGTGGGCTATTATGCTTTGGGTTTTACGATGCTTAGATTGCCCATGAATCTTTTGGGAAAAGCCATAGGCGATGTTTTTTATAAAAAATCAGCTGGCGAGGCATCTGATATTGTTATGCTGCGTAAATCAAGCAACCAAGTAGTGATTCAATTATTTAGTTTTGGTTTGTTGCCTATTATGGCAGTCTTCTTTTTCGGAGATGTTTTATTTTCCTTCTTTTTTGGAAAGCAATGGATTCCGGCGGGTGAATATTCTCAGGTATTAAGTTTTTGGACCTTTATATGGTTTATTTCTTCGCCCATTAGTAATTTATATTATATACTTGGACTACAACATAAGTTTTTGCAATTTATGGCGGTGAGTTTAATAATAAGAGCTTTAGCTATTGTTATTGCTGCAAAGTTTTTTGATGCTAAATCGGCAATTGTTTTTTACAGTATTGCCAGTTTATTGGTTTATGGGTATCAATTAATTTATCTGCTTAAAATGCTTAAAACAGATTTTAAGCAATTAGTTGCTAATATTTTCAAAGGTTCCTCTTTTGCTTTAGGAGCCATAATATTGATGTTTATTCTCAATATGCTATCATTGGCAACACCAATCCTTATGCTTATTATTTTCCCGACCATTGGATTATCAATGGCCTGGAGATGGTTTAAGAGACCTAAACTCTTGATCCAATGAAAACGATTTTAGTATTGTCGCAAAACTCGGTGTTCGACCTCGGAAAAGGAGCGGGCAAAGAAGTTATTTTCAAAACGCTGGTTGGACTTTCGAAACAATTTAAAGTTATTTTAATAGCGCCGGGCAGCAATCCTAATATTTCTAATTGCACGTTTTTCCAACTTCCCACAAAGACTTTCGACAAAATTAAATCGGTTAAATTCTGGGGCTATCTGTTTAATTATTTGCATGTAATAACGCTAAACCATCGCATTAAATCCATTATTACTAAGAGTAAAATTAATCCTGATGTAGTGTATCTGGCCGGTCCATTTATGTCCTACATCGGCCACTCCATATATGAAGGAAAAATGCCTATTGTTGTGCGTTATTTTGGCGTAAACTGGCGGCCTGATAAGCACCATACGATTAGGCAACGTCTTAAATTTTATTTAAAGAATAAGGGATATAAAAAATTTGGCGATTTTGTAATAATGACCAACGATGGCACTAGGGGGGATGAGTTTTTAATGCAATTGGGCTGTTCCAAAGAAAAATTGTGGTTTGTTCCCAATGGAATAGATTTTATGGATACCAACCAAAGTAAGCAAGCAAGCAGAGAAGAATTAATTTATAAATACCGAATAAACCCAGAAAATAAAATCCTTTTAACTGTAAGCAGATTGGCTGCTTGGAAGAGAGTGGATAAATCTATACTGGCGCTAAAAGAATTAGTAAAAATCGAACCGAAGGTATCATTAATCATCGTTGGCGATGGTGAGGATTATCAACTTCTCAAGAGTCTTGTTGAAACCAACAATTTAGATGAACATGTAATTTTTACGGGCTCGATAGAACATGCGGAACTAACAAAATTTTACCATGCCTGCGATGTGTTTTTGTCATTTTATGATTATTCAAATGCGGGCAATCCACTGTTTGAGGCCATGATGCACCAATGCTGCATCATAACTGCGGATAGTCCTGCAATGAAGTTTTTCGTATCACGTAAGGCGGCCTTAATGCTAAAAAATACCGAGCCTAAAGTAATTTCAGAGTCGCTGTCAATGCTCTTAAAAAACACTCGTGAGCGACTGGAATACGGAGTTAATGCATCACAAGAAATTCGCCAAAAAATGCTGCCCTGGGAAGAACGAATTGATCGTGAAGTTGAAAAAGTTTTAGCGATTGCTGAAGGTCCAAAGAAACGATAAGCACTATGAAAAACTGGTTGATTTTATTATTGCTTCCGGTAAATGTGCTGTTTGATGTTATTCTTATTTTTTTTGAAGGCGGAGGCGTCTTGCCAATTTTGAGAGCCGCTGCAATGCTTGCCTTAATTTGCGCTACACTTATTCGGCACGAAAAAAACAATAAGTTCTATGCATGGATTCTATTATTTTCTATTTACTGCTTGATCAATGTGCTTTTTAGCACCGACTATATCCGATCGTTGAACATTACCCTAAAAGTGCTTATACCTATGCTATCGTTCGCAATAGGCTTTAGCAGCATTAATACTATAAAAAAACTAATTGTACTTAATAAGTCGGTTGTTTACGTATTTGTGGTTCTTATTGTTAACTACGTGGTTAGCCAAACGCTAGGTATCGGCAAATCGGTATATACAGGCGGCTCGGATTTTCTGGTCGGTGGCATGGACGATAATTGGAACGTATTTACTTATTCAGTGCTCATTACACCATTGATTGTTTATTTTATGAGGCGGCAGAGGTTAAATCGAATTTGGGTTTTATCCTTGTCGGTTATTACGGCTATGATGGTTGTAATTTCATTAAAGCGAATTGCAATCACGGGGTTGATTGCCGGCAATTTTATTCGATTTACACTCGCTCCAAAAGTGCTAGTTACGGTTCGAGTGCTTTTTGGGATTTTTTTATTTTTAATGCTTGCCCTACCTTTTTATGAAGACCTAATCAAGCAGCGTATTGATGCCAGAAGCTCGCGTTTTGAGCAGGGCGCACTCGAGAGAGAAAGCAGGTATCTGGAAACCGCCTATGTTTGGGAAGAGGTTTTTTCTTTTGAAAACCCTGTTAAAAGTATCTTCGGCCTACAAGGGTTTAATTCGGTGGGGAATTATGCTTCAGGCCGATTCGGTGCTCGAAATCTTCACGTAGATTATAATTTAATCATTAACACAATTGGCATCTTGGGGTTTTTACTTTACTTCTTTGTGTTTATCGACATTTTTAAAAAGTTCAGAAAATATTACCTAAAAAGCCCATTAGATCTTCAAGTTAAAAAAGAATTGAGGGCTACGTTTTACATGCTTTTTATTACTCCGTTTATTACGTCATTTGCTGGTCAGATGTACCATATAAGCTATAGGCTTATTGTTTTTGTTTATCTTGGCAGCATTATCGGCATTCTATACCATAGTTCACATGCGGGCACTCGTAGTTTGCAGCGCTAACTCAGGTAAGGTTAGTCCTTTTGTGCAAGAGCAGGCAGAGGAGCTCTCCAAACTAGGAGTTGAAATTCAAATTTTTCCGATAATTGGAAAAGGAATGCGCGGATATTTAAGCAATTGGAGCAGCCTAAGAACGAAAATAAAATCCTTTAATCCCGATCTCATTCATGCACATTCGGGTATGTCGGCGCTATTATGCGGTTTTCAGCGCAATAAAAGGGTTTTGGCCACCTTTCATGGGTCTGACGTAAACAACACAAAACTCAGAGTGTTTACGCTTTTGGCTACCGCATTAACATACAAACAGATTGTTGTTTCGGAGGAAATGTATCACAAGCTTGGAAAATCCACCGTAGAGATTATTCCATGTGGGGTGGATACAGATATTTTTAATCCAACTGAAAATAGGCATGCAAAAGCCGAACTTGGCTGGTTGCCTGAAAAAAAATACATAGTCTTTTCTTCCGCTTTTAACAATCCAATTAAGAATTATCCCTTGGCAGTAAAGGCGGTTGAAATGCTTAATGATCAAACGCTGGAGCTTGTTGAGTTAAAAAATCGTTCGCGCAGCGAAGTGGCAACCATGCTTAACGCTTGCGATGCAGCATTGCTTTGCTCTTTTTCTGAAGGATCGCCGCAGTTTATTAAGGAAGCACTTGCAACGGGAACGCCATTGGTTTCTACAAATGTTGGCGATGTAGCTTTTTTAACCCAAAATATTGAGGGCTGTTTTATAACATCATTCGAGCCTAAGGACCTAGCAGCTCAGCTGAAAAAAGCCATGGAGTATAGAAGAAGTTATAAATTTACCACCGGCTCAGATCGCATCACCGAATTGGGTTTAAGCGGTAGGCAAGTGGCATTAAGAATACAAAAACTGTATTCAGAAGTAAGAGGCAAATAACATATGAATCAAAAGCATTGCTTGTTTTTTTTTGGTCACCCTGCTCATTTCCACATGTTTAAAAACACAATTACTGAACTTAATCAGCAAGGTGTTAAAACAACAATAATGGTTAAAACCAAGGATGTATTAACAGATTTGCTCGATGCCTCGGGCCTGCAATATATTAATACAATGCCTAAGGGAAGAAAGGACGGCATTGTGGGGATTATTGAAGGACTTTTGGTTAAAACGTCCGTTCTATTTCGTTTTGTTAAACAAAATAAGCCCGATTTAATGCTCGGCACCTCTGCCGAAATTGCTTGGGTGGGAAAACTGCTGGGTATTAAAAGCTTGGTGTTTAATGAGGATGATTATCATGTGGTTAAAGGGTTTGCTCGCGTGGTATATCCATTTGCACATGCAATAGTTTCGCCGGCAATTTGTGATAACGGACCTTGGCAGCGAAAAACGATTACGTATCAAGGGTACCAAAAACTGGCGTATTTACACCCACGGCGATTTGTTCCGAATGTTGAAATGGTCAAAAAATATTTTGACCCGTCAAAGCCCTATTCCATTATGCGTTTTGCCAAGCTTACAGCGCATCACGACACATTTGCCGAAGGTTTTACGACCCCTATTGCATCCGAAACCATAAAGCGGCTTCATAAGTACGGTGCGGTATACATAACTTCTGAAAGGCCGTTAGAGCCTGAATTTGAACCGTACCGACTTAACATTAACCCTTTAGATATTCATCATGTTTTAGCATTTGCCCAATTGTATTTAGGTGATAGTCAAAGTATGGCGGTTGAGGCCGCCATTTTGGGCACCCCCTCCCTAAGATTTAGTAGCTTTGCAGGTAAAATAAATGTATTGCAAGAACTGGAAAACAACTATCAATTAACGTTTGGCATTCATTCATCGCAACCCGATGATTTATATCGAAAAATAGATGAAGTGTTTGCAATGGATGACAGGCATAACATTTTTACAGCCAGAACGAACAAAATGCTCAACGATAAGGAGGATGTTACCGGTTTTTATTTGAAAACCATTAATAATTTTATTTAAATAGATGGCAGAAGTGCTAGAGGATAATTTTCGGAATAAAATTATACAGTTCGCTTCGAAATATATTCAGGGACCCCAGCAGGAAATTAGTTTTATTGCGGCAGCAGATAGCTTAAATCCCAATATTTACAAAGAGGCTTCAGTTCATTGTTATGTAGGTCTCATGAATAATGAACGGTTCATAAACAAAAGGCTCGAACAACTCAACTCAACTCTTAAATTGGGCGATCTGCTAATTGGCCGCTTTGAAACCTATACTTCTAAGAGACGCCGTTTTGCCCGTTACCGGGTTCCTGTTTTACGACTGTTATTTATGGCCTTCGACTTCGTTTTTCACAGAGTAATGCCTAAAATTAATGGAACCAAACAGCTTTACTTTTCAATAACCAAAGGAAAAAACAGGTTGCTCTCAAAAGCAGAGATGCTCGGCCGCATTGTGAGTTGTGGTTATGAAATAATTGGAAATGAGAAGATCGAAGGAACTGATTATTTCATCATTAAGAAGATAAAAGAACCCACTTTAGATATGAAGCCAAGTTATGGGCCAATATTTTCAATGAACCGACTTGGATACGGAGGAAAAATCATTAAAGTGTATAAGTTTAGAACTATGCATCCGTATTCGGAATATTTACACGACTATGTTCTAAAGAAATACGGCTATGCACAAAGCGGGAAGCCGGCCAATGATTTTAGGCTAACACCATGGGGTAAATTATTCAGAAAATATTGGATTGATGAGCTACCGCAATTGTTTAATATCCTTAAAGGTGAAATGAAGTTGGTTGGTGTGAGGCCGGTGTCACAAAGGTATTTTCAAGATATTCCCGAAGACTTGCAAAAATTGCGAAACACCCAAAAGCCGGGCTGTATCCCCCCCTATGTGGCGCTTAATGTTAGCCCAGACGTGGAAAGCGTTCAAAATGCCGAACGAATATATTTGATGGAAAAAATTCAACGCCCCTATACAACAGATTTAAGATATTTTTTCAAAGCGCTCTTTTCAATAATTGTTCGCCGAAAAAGAAGTGCTTAAGGTTTGAATTCGATGTTTACCTTTGTTTAATGCTAATAAAAAATAAAATATACAGTAAGCCCACATTTTTATTTATCTCATTAATGCTGGTTTTATTGGGGTTTCAGGCATGTGTTTCTCGCAAATCGTCGGCGTATTTTCAAGTTAACGGCGAAGCCGATTTGCCCAAACATACGCTTATTCTTAAGCCAGATGACATCTTGTCTATCCATGTTTCATCCAAAGACCCTGAATTAGCAGCGCCGTTCAACCCATACTTAAATCTGGTTAGTCCGCAAGCGCCCAATTATGCCAACGGTGTGGCTAGTGTAGGTGGTTATTTGGTTGACGCAAGCGGAAATATTAATTTTCCTGTAGTAGGTTTAGTGCATATAGGCGGAATGTCGCGCGAAAATGCGATGAAATTGCTTCAGGACAGCCTTAAACGATATTTGCAGGAGCCAACGGTAAATATACGGATCCAAAATTTTCGAATAACCGTTTTAGGTGATGTTCGAAGTCCGGGAAGCTTCATTATTCCAAACGAAAAGCTCACGTTTACCGAAGCGCTAGGGCTTGCCGGCGATTTAAATATTACTGCTAAACGCGACAATATATTATTGATCCGGTCTGATAATGGTAAAAAAAAGACGTATCGAATTAATTTAACAAATGACGAGATTTTTAAATTGGCCGATTGTTACTTTTTACAGCAAAATGATGTTATTTATGTGGAGCCTAACCGAGCGCAGCGAAATGCCAGCGCCATTAACAGTCGTTTAGGCGTGGTAGTTTCCATCTTAACACTTTTGATAACCACATTAACCCTTATAACAAAATAGTGGAAAACATAGCGCCAAAGGCAGATTTCGAGGCTCAGGTGGAGGATCCCGAATTTAATTTAAAGGAACTCATCTGGAAATATCTGGTTAAATGGCCTTGGATTGTAGGAGGCGCTTTATTAGCGGTGATATTATGTCATTATTATTTGAAATACACGCCTACAAAATACGAGGCGAGTTCAACGGTGCTTATAAAAGACGAATCAAAAGGTAAAAGTATTGACGAAATAAGTGTTTTTGAGGATTTGGGATTAATCAGCAACGGAAATAAGCTTGAAAATGAAATCGAAATACTCAAGTCGCGCACTTTAATGAACCGTGTAGTTGAGGAACTGGGCTTAAATGTATCTTATACAGTGGAGCAGTCGCCCTTAGATTTAGAACTTTATACCGAGGCGCCTTTTCTTTTAGAGATCTTGCCCAACGATACCTTTTTCGAGAGCAACACGCTAAATGCAGAAGTAATATGCGGAGCAGGCAATTCGTACGAGCTTATTGCCCATGGGAAATCTACAAAATCGGTATTCGGTATGCCAGTAAATCTAGGCAGGGAAAAATTTATATTAAAAAAGAAAAATCCTCAAGGTAAAACAAGCGTTCTAAAAGTACGCCTGTCGGTGAGGCCAATGCATATTGTTGCAGCCGAATTTGCAGAGCGTTTAAAGGTTGAAGCGGTTAACGCAAAATCAAATGTAATTCGTATTACGCTGCGCGATCCGATTAAAAAAAGAGCAACCGACATATTAAATTCATTGATTAAGCAATACAGAGAAGATGCTATAGAGGATAAAAATCAAGTGAGTTTAAACACCTCCGAATTTATTAACGAACGTATTAAGTTTATTACTGCTGAGCTCTCAGATGTTGAAGCAGTTGCCGAAGAATATAAAACGCGGCTCAATTTGGTGGATATCCCATCCGAAACCGAGATAGACCTAGCCAGCGAATCAAAAATTGAGCAGGAAATCATTCAAACGAACATTCAGCTCCAGTTAAGCCGCTTTGTATATAACTATCT
>JBILCR010000312.1:0-3353 GCA_044353055.1 Flavobacteriales bacterium | reverse complement strand
TTCTTGTGCATGCAGGTCAATGGCAAGGGCAGCTAAATAGATGCTTAAAACGAATGTATATGTTTTGAAATTCAGCATAAAATCGAGGCTAATTCAGTTGAAAAATTTTTGCGAGTTGCGAATTATTGGGGGAATGGAAACGAATTATAAATATTCCGCTTGATAATTTATCTACATTGATGGCGCAATTCTCTTCATTGCAAACGCCCTCTTGCACCAATCTTCCTGTTTGGTCGTAAATGGTAAACGATGAACCCAATTCAGCACCACGCGTCCAAAGTACATCGCTCGCCGGATTCGGGTAGATTTTAATATGGTCTTCATTCAAGGCAGTAACACCTGTTATATCTGCAGGAACCACCAATTCATAACCACTTATCGTTTGCGCCCCAGCGCCGGGCACCGTGGCCGCCAAATCGCTGAGCCATGTGTTAGACACTGCGCCATTGAGCAAGGGGTTGCTTGTAGAATGAATGCGGGCATCGAGCACCAGTTCGAGCGGGAACGTTGCTCCGGCTGGATTGGCCTGCATCAGTTGTTGCACCGCCGCAGCATCGGCCGTTATAGAAATACAGCCCTGTACTGCCGTAAAAGAGGGCGCTGCACCTCCATTATTCCATTCCGTTTGGTCAACACTCCAATTGAATCCTGCGGGCAAACCATTAACCGCATTTATACGCATGGCGCTGATATAGGCAATGGCGTTTATAGGAAACGCCCCTAAATCAACCGTTATGGCGGTATCGGTTTCGGTGTTTATCGTTAACGATGCCGAATAATCGCCAGGCGCAACCTCGGGCAGATTAACAGAAATGCCAGGGTAAATGCCGGCCGAAAATCCTGCAAATGCACCATCGGGCGTGCATTGCGCAGAGGCAAAATGTTGAAAGAACGGTAAAAAACTAAGAGCAAGTGTAGCGAAGTATTTCATGAATGTAGATTTTGTTTCAAAGTTAAACATATGCTTTCGTATGCCTGCTTTTCTCGCATTGTTTTATAAACAAGATTGTGTTGCTATATCGCTTGTGGCAAAAACCCGAAACACATTTTTTATGAATCCTTTCCGAAATTGTCCTATTCGGGTAACGCTTTTGTGATGAAGGCTTAGGTTATTGTTACTCCAATAAAAAGCACAAGGGCGAATTAGTAATAATCGCCCTTGTGCTTTTTATGCTCCATTTTATTTTACGCCTAAATAGTTTAAAATTTAGGACTATCCGGTCTAGTTTTTAATGATTCGTACCGATTTCCCTTCATAACCTTCGGCACTTAGCATGTCAAGATAAAGCCCGGGATTTAAAGCGATAAGGTCCAAATCGATCGTGTTTTGCCCTTCGTTAGTATCAACGGGTTTTGAATAAACAAGACTACCACGCACGTCATAAATGGCCAGCGATATGTGTTGTGCAGATGAAGTATAAAACGCTAGTGCAGTGTTTCCTTGGGTTGGATTAGGGGATGCTATAATCTCTGAATTTTGAGTAGGATCTAACGCAGTTTCTGATTCGTAACGTTCGTCATAACGGGCAGAGCCTGCCTGACCGGAGCTCCAGCAAGTGGCATAAACCTGTCCTGCAATAATGGAGTGGGTTAACTCTACCCGAATTAAAATGGAGTTTTCAGTTATACTTGTTTCATTAATGGCGCTGGCGTTGAGGCCTAAATTCGAAGGAGTTAGACTTACATCGTTGCACGCTGTGGCCAGTGCGCTTGTCGACTTAATTAGCATGCCCTTTTGTGTTGGGGCGCCATTTGCCGCAAAGACCGTTTTTTGTGAACCAAAACATGCAATGCCATTGCCCGAAGCGTCGTTTTGAACCAGATCTATCGCCGTAAATGTGGCATGGGTTAAGTTGTTGAAGGTTTTGGCCTGAAGTGCTGTTCCATTGGCCGAGCAGCGAATTTGAGCGGCTTGCTTGTTGCCATCGGCAAGGAACAAGGTTGCCGCAATAAAATACTGGATAAGGCCTCCCGAAACCTGCATAACCACATCATTTCCTTCTTGCTTAACGGATGGGTTGATTGGATTGTCGGGCAAAGAAATAAGATTGAAAAATTCAATTACGGGTTTAATGTCGCTATCTGTTTTAACACGCAGAATGATTGTTGAAACGCGGTTTGTTGCACGTTGCTTTGCCGATCCGGTTAACACAAAGGCTTGTGCATTTTCGGTTGCTCGGATGCTCTGAAAATTGAGCTCTGCGAATTGATTGGCAAAACTGGGTTGGATTGAATGTACCCATTTCAACACGCCGGCACTTGTAAACTTGGCAATAAACGCTCTTTTGCTGGCCGCACTTCCATTGCTGTCGTAACTGTTGCCCACAACAATTACATTGCCGGTATTCGCCTCATCAATTACCGCAAGGGCTTCGGCAGATCCATAGGTTAGTTCGATTTTTTTACTCCAGTTAATCACCGAGCCGTCGGCATTGTGGCTAAACAGGAAGAATTTATTTTTAGCCTGTCGACTTACTCCACAGGTATAAAACACATTGCTGAATCGTCTCGATCTGCTGGTGCATGTGCCTTCATCGCCGCCACCCAGAATTATTTTATTGATCTTTTGAGGATTGCCGTTTTGGTCGGTTTTCATCAGCAATACCGCTCGGGTATTGTTAGGGGGCAGATACACTGTTCCTGTTTGAAATAGGCCGGTAGCATTTACTTCGCAAATGCTGTTTAATTCGGTTACTAGCTCTGTTGGGAAGCCATCGTTAAAAATCTTATAACGCTTTGAATTTAGCAAATTGCCATTCGATGCGATGCTCGTAAACGTACCGCGTTTAAGCAAATTGCCATTCCCGATGTGCTCTTCGTAACTGCCGCATGAAAGCTGCACACTCAGATTGTTTGATTTATAAAAATCGCTTATAAATCCGTCGGTATAGCTTTCGTTGGAAACAAAATCAATAGCCGATCCTTTGGTTCCGTATTGTGCCATAGCGGCATGTGCAATGAGTGAAAAAACGACAATGCTTTTGGAGATAAAACTTTTCATAGGGCATTTCAATTGGTTGAAGCAAAGGTGAAAGCTTGCGTTGATGGCAGCAACGACGAAATGCCCATTTCTTACGCGCCCAAAATCAGAATCCCTGTAAAGAGTTCAGCTATATTAACAAAATCGACTTATGATTCTGCCTCAGGAAATGATGCAAGCTAAACTACCGCCTTTACCTTGCCTGCTGCAATAATCGCTAGAATTCCCGCAACAACAGCGATGTACCCAACCCAATGGTAATGTTCGAGTTGCCCGAGCTCGTTGCGCGTTACCAATGCTCCGGCTATGCTGGCAGCAATGCCCGATGAGATTTGCTGCACCGAACTGTTAAAACTCATGAAACTACCGCGCG
>JBILCR010000311.1:0-3355 GCA_044353055.1 Flavobacteriales bacterium | reverse complement strand
AACACCAATTTAATAAGCCCGATATTTTTGGCTATCAACATCATAACTTTAGCGGTGAAGTTGAATGGGAAATGAGCATGCGCGCCTATCTCTTGATGCGCGAAGAATATCCCTTATCCATAAGTGGAATTACACCGCTCGAAAACTCGAAAACCTACAATTTTAAAGCGCAGGTGCACAGCTTCGAAGCGCCGGGCCGTTTTGTAAACGGATGGGATAGCGAAATAAAGGTAATAGGATCAAAGGAGTTTCTACGTTTCCTGAAACGGTTTAAACCTAAGTTTGATTAATGTTAGGAACTTATATATTGTTCATTTCACATCTTGTAAGGCCATTTTATCGTTAGGCCATCACTTTGAAAATTTATAAAAATTAACCAGAGTTCGGCTTAGGCTGTTAAATATTTACCCTTGTATTAATTACCCTAACTATGTGTTAAGTGGCGATTTTAGGAAGGGAATGGAATGTTAAGTGAATATAACTCTAATTAGATCGATTTGAGTTAGCTACGTTTTGCTCGAGCACTTTAGGACGATTCATAAAACTATATTTCAAAATTGCTTCGTGATGAGATTTTAGCTTGCCCAATAATTTCTTAGGTTTGCACAAATTTAATTTCCATGCCACTTAATACTACCGCCATGGGAGGCAATCCCATCGATTTGATAGACGATTTACCCGAGGTAAATGAGAACGCTGCCGATTTTACTTTTGTAAATTCCGATCTTTCTGAGTCCTCAATGTATGATTTCGAAGGGAAAGTAAAAGTTCTTATCAGCATTCCAAGTATCGAAACCGGCGTATGCCAAAAAGAAAGCCGCATTTTCAACGAACGACTTAATGCTTTAGAGGGTGCTGTAGGCCTGGTAATCTCCAAAGATTTGCCCTTCTCCCTTAAACGATTTTGCGAAGCTGAAGGCTTAAACAACATCATTCCGGTTTCAGATTTTCGATACCGCGATTTTTCAGAAGAATACGGCGCCGAAATGGCCAACGGTAAATTCAAAGGGCTATTGGCTCGAGCCGTTTTTGTTGTAGATCAGAATAATAAAATTCGATACGTTGAACTTACTCCCGAAGTGGGTGGAGAACCTGATTACGATAAAATCATGGCCACAGTGGAGGGTCTATTAAAATAATTAAAGAAGTTCATTTGCCAAATTTGCCAACTCCGAGCGCTCGCCTTTTTCGAGGGTGATGTGTGCATAAAGTCGGTTATTCTTTATCTTGTCAATGAGGTAACTTAACCCGTTCGACTGGGTGTCGAGGTAAGGGGTATCTATTTGGAAAATGTCGCCCGTAAATACGATTTTTGTGTTTTCGCCCGCTCGCGTAATGATAGTTTTTACTTCGTGTGGAGTGAGGTTTTGTGCCTCGTCTACAATAAAGTAGATGTTCGATAAGCTGCGTCCGCGGATATAAGCTAAGGGCGTAATGAGCAATTTCTCGCTTTCCACCATTTCAGCAATTTTCTTGTATTCGCGGTCGGCTTCGTCCCACTGATTCTGAATCATTTTTAAATTATCCCAAAGCGGCTCCATATAAGGATTGAGTTTCGATTTAATATCGCCTGGTAAATAGCCGATGTCTTTATTGCTCAGCGGAACAATTGGTCGGGCTAAGTAGATCTGTCGAAATTCCCGTTTCTGCTCCAGTGCGCCGCTCAAGGCCAACAGCGTTTTTCCGGTACCGGCAACACCTTGCAGTGTAACCAGTTTTATTTCGGGATTCATCAGTGCGTGCAGTGCAAAAATTTGTTCAGCATTGCGCGGACGAATGCCATAGGCGGCGGTTTTTTCAACGCGTTCAATCATCCCACTGGTCGGATTATACCAGGCCAATACCGAGTGTTTGCCGTTTTTAAGAATGTAATAATGATTGAAAATGGGTGCCTCGGTCATGATCTCCTCAGGACGGCAATAGCCTTCGCTGTAAATCTGGTCGATTACACCCACATTCACTCCATGAAACACCGATTTTCCTGAGTATAGCGAATCAACATCTTTGATTTTTCCGGTTTCAAAATCCTCAGCGTTCAGATTGAGCGATTTGGCTTTCAGGCGTAGGTTAATGTCTTTCGTAACCAAAATAACCTTGCAGTCTTTGTTCTCCTCTGTTAAGGCCAGTGCTGAATTAATAATGCGGTGATCGCCTTTGTCTTCGCCCAAAATGCGCACGGCGTCCAAGCCTTGCAAGCGAGTATTCATAACCACTTTAAACCTTCCCCGCTTTTTACCCAACGGCAACCATTCGGTGAGGTTGTAATTTCCCGAAAGACCATCCATCTCGCGAATAAACTCGCGTGCTTCGAAGTTTTTAGTGTCGTTTCCTTTTTTAAAGTTATCGAGTTCCTCTAATACGGTAATTGGAATGGCTACATCGTTGTCGTCGAAACTATATATAGCACTATGATTGTACAGAATAACGGAAGTGTCGAGGACAAAAATTTTCCGCTGTTTGGGTTTACGCGCTGCCATTAGAATCAGTTTAAACGAAGCTAGGTTTTTACCTGTGATGTTGCAACCCGATAAGCGCATCTAATTTTAATAAAGTTTAAACAAACTGTTAGGTATTTCTTCGCAGTGTACCCATCTCTTTTTGTATCTTTCGGATACCATGAAAACACGCGTTACCGAGATTTTAGGCATTGATTATCCGATAATTCAGGCAGGCATGATTTGGTGTAGCGGCTGGCAACTGGCTTCGGCCGTGAGCAACGCCGGCGGACTCGGAATCATTGGTGCGGGTTCTATGTATCCTGATGTGTTGCGCGATCACATTCAAAAATGCAAAGCGGCTACAAATAAGCCCTTTGGCGTTAATGTTCCGCTACTCTATCCCAATATTGAGGAGCATATGCAAATCATTGTCGATGAAAAGGTTCCCGTAGTATTTACTTCGGCCGGTAATCCTGCAACATGGACTTCATGGCTAAAGGAACGCGGTGTTAAAGTTGTGGTTCACGTTATTGCCAATACCAAGTTTGCTCTCAAGGCACAGGCCGCAGGTGTAGATGTTATTGTTGCCGAGGGGTTTGAGGCCGGCGGCCACAATGGGCGCGAGGAAACCACAACACTGGTGCTGATTCCCCAAATCGTAAATCAGGTTAAAATCCCAGTAATTGCTGCGGGAGGCATTGCCAACGGACGACAAATGGCTGCGTGTTTTGCCCTCGGCGCAGAAGCTGTGCAAGTTGGGAGCCGATTTATTGCAACACCAGAATCGTCGGCTCATGCTGCATTCAAAGAGCGCATTCTTACTTCTGTTGAGGGCGACACACGCCTTTCGCTCAAAGCCCTAACGCCGGTTCGCTTGTTGCACAACGATTTTGCCGCCCGGGTGCAAGAGGCCGAAC
>JBILCR010000310.1:0-3386 GCA_044353055.1 Flavobacteriales bacterium | reverse complement strand
ATTAGCGGAACAGGCGGGCTCAACAAGAGCAATAGTGGTGTACTTACCTTGAGCGGAGCAAATAGTTATACAGGTTCTACAACCATTTCGGCAGGAACACTTCAGCTTGGCGCCAGCAATGTACTCTCTAATTCAAGCAACATTGTTTTAAGTGGTGGAACATTACGCACTGGAGCTGCAAGTGGATTCTCAGAAACTGTCGGAACATTAAATCTTACCGCCAACTCAACCATTGCCTTGGGCACAGGAAACCATACACTCACGTTTGCTAATTCAAGTGCAGTGAGTTGGACCGCAGCAACCACTTTAACCATTGCAGGGTGGAGCGGCACCGGTGGTGCAGCCGGTACAGCCGGTAAAATATTTATTGGAAACACAACCGGTACACTTACTGCAACCCAATTGGCTCAAATTTCTTTTAGTGGGTTTATTGGTACACCAATCATTTTGGCAACCGGTGAACTTGTGCCGCCTGCAGGTCCGGCTTCATACACCTGGAACGCCACCACGGGCTCGGCCGATTGGCAAGCCGCGGCAAGCTGGACACCGGCTCGAAACACTCCGGCAGCTACCGACGTTTTGAACTTTACCAATGGAGGAACATCGACCGCTACGAACGTGCCTACGCAAACCGTAGCACAGATGTTATTCTCGAATTCTACTGCTGTAATCCTTCAGGCAGGCACATCGGGCAATACACTTAGCATTCAAGGTGAAGTTGGTACCGATTTAAACATACCGGCAGGTTCAGCTGTAACTATTGGAAATGGGGCCAATGCACTTACTTTAAACTACAGCGGCACCGGACATGTGGCCATTATTGCAGGCACATTAAGCATCAGCAACGGCAATACCAGCAATACCTACGATGCCAGTAATTCAACCACAACAGTAAGTGGAACCCTAAACAACGGAGGTATTGTAACATCAACAGCAGCTAATCTCCTCATAAACGGCACCTACATTCACACCCATACTACAAGCCCGGGTGCCATAGCCATTGCAACATGGGGCAGTGGTTCTAACATGAATATTACAGGATACACTACCAATACCGGGCAGTTGTTGAATATGGATCAAACGTTCCATCATGTAACGTATAACTGCGCTTCCCAAACCAGCACAACCGATTTGGGATTAAATAATGGCACTGGCACTACCGATTTGAATGGAAATTTAACCATCACTTCAACCGGAAGTGGTCAAGTACGCTTCAACAATTCCAATAACTATTTCTTAACCATAAACGGAAATTATATCCAAAATGGAGGGACGGTTTACTTGACCGGTTCAGGATCTGCAAACATTTTCTTCAAAGGCAATGTGAGTTTAAATGCGGGAACTTTGGATATCAAGAATGTATTAGCAGGGGGCACCAATGTTACTATAAATATTGAAGGAAATTTGAGCTTAGCCGGCGGTACGTTTACAAAATCTTCAAACGATTCACCAGGCGCAACGATCAATTTTGTCAAGGCGACCGGCATTCAAACATTTACTCAAACGGGCACCACAGTTACAGGCTCGAACAATATTGCATGGAATGTGGGTAATAGTACAACCAACACACTTCAACTTACCAGCAATATTAACCTAGGAACTACTGTTGGGAATTTCATTGTTACCAATGGTGCCACTGTTGATTTTCAAACATTTACCCTGTCAGGCTCCGGCGCATTCCTAAGTTTCTTTGGTTCAACACTTTCTTCGGCTAACACCAATGCGACTGGAGCATTTACAACGTCGGGGGCAAATGGCTCGGTGCTCCTTACGGGTACGCGCTCTTACCTTGCCGGAACTAATTTTACATTCAACGGAACAGCAGCGCAATTTACAGGAAATGGCGTTGGGCAAAATGCAGTGGGTACGCTTACCATCAGCAATACTGCAGCAGCAACTCCGGCTGTTACCTTAACAAATAGCGCATCGGTTACCACACTCGCACTTAACAACGGGCGTCTGGCATTGGGCAACAACAACCTCAACGTTACCGGTACTACAGCGGCATCCATCACCGGAGGTGCATCGGCATCGTTTGTACAAACTAACGGTACCGGTCAACTGCGTCGTTCTATTGCAACAGCAGGTCTTCCGATAACTTATAATTTCCCTGTTGGAACATCCACCAATTATACTCCTGCCAGCTACACATTTTCTGCTAATAATACAGCGCGCGATCTGTATGTACGCGCTGTTGCAGGCATACACCCCAGCATGAACAGCCCTGTTGCCACTACCGATTACATCAATAACCGGTATTGGGCAAGCGATTTAAGTGTAACAACCGGCACTTACACGTATTCGTCTGCCTTTACCTTTTTAGCGGGCGATGTTTCGGGTACACTGGCCAATATTCGCCTAAACCGATGGAATATTTCAGGCTCTACCTGGTCGCAAGACAACTCAAGCTCGGCAGCGGGAACCGTATTAAGTTCTACAGCAGGCTTAACTGAAACAAGCTTCCCCTTGAACAATTGCGAATTTGCGGGCAGAGTAAACATTATAGGACCAATTAATTACACATGGAACGGAAGCACTAGCAATAGCTGGAATACGGCAGCCAACTGGACTCCTTCTGGTGTGCCGGTATCTATTGATAACATAACTATACCAGGGTCGGGCTCATACACCAATGAACTGAACATTAGCACCTCACAATCGGTAAATGATTTTTCGGTGAGCGCCACCGGAAAATACACAGTTTCGGGAACAGGTGTTTTAACAATTAATGGCAATTATGCTTACAGCAGTGCTGCGGCTCCTACGTTCTCGTGCACCAGCACATTGAATATTGCCTCCTCATCTGCTCAAACAATACCTGCGGCAGATTATGGAAATCTAGTTTTAACCGGAGGTGCTCGAACACTATCCAGTTCGGGAACAATTCGTATTTGTGGGGACTTTACTCCGGTTCTATCTATGGTAACAACAGGGAGTACGGTTGTATTTAACGGAACCGCAGCGCAAAGCATCTTTCCAATTGCGGTAACGTTTCACAACTTAGCAATAAGCAACCCAGCAAGTACAGTTTCAATTGGTGCGAATTGTACGATTACAAACACCTTGAATGTTAATACAGGTGGTACGTTTGTTACGGGATCAAATACCTTGACTTTAAACGCAGGTGCAACAGCAAGCATAAGCGGCACGTTAAGGTCGGCCGGAAGCATTGTTGGAGCAACTTCAGCATCGCTTACATTTAACTCGGGAGGTGCTTATGAGCACAATTACACTACAACGGGAGGTATTATACCAACAGCAACTTGGTCTACTGGCTCAACGTGCAGAATTATTGGTTATACTTCATTCTCGGGCCCTTTAACATCGGCAAACGGATGGGCACAAACATTCTCGAATTTTGAATGGGCATGTGCCAATCAGACAAG
>JBILCR010000309.1:0-3388 GCA_044353055.1 Flavobacteriales bacterium | reverse complement strand
ACTCAATAATGAATGCCTCAATTTGATATAACACACATAATCAATTAAAAAACTCATATAAGTAGCAAAAACAACCTTTCGATTGTGCATTCAACAATTGTTTAATTTTCAACCTCGAACCGAAAATCAAGGATACCGTACACTGATCATGCAAACTGCCTTTTTCCGAATTATAGAATACCTAAAATATTGGGGGCGATCTAAAAACGTGCACCGCATCCATTCACCGTTTATGTTCCATCTTTTTTACCATGTAATTCTAAATCGAGGGGCATTTAAAACCGAATTGGCAGCCTTAAAAAGAACAGCCACAAAACACGAAGACAATTCAACTCAAATAGTGCGTGCAGGCATTGGAGCTTTAAAAACCCAGTCGACTCAATCTTATGGCGCCATTGCACGACGCACCGGCCAAACGCTATTTTGGAGGGAGGCGCTGTATCGAATTGCCGCCAATGTAAAACCGGATGTCATTCTGGAATTGGGCACGGGAAGTGGTATTACAGCACTTTATATGGCCGAAGGATCTAAAAAACCGCTTTTTACCATTGAGGGCGATGCCGCCATGTATGCCATAGCACAATCACTTTTCGGATCCAATCATATCAATATCACCAGCATTAAGGGAATGTTTGATGAGGTGCTCCCCGATTTATTACCAAAGTTTTCGGGAAAAATAATGGCGTACATAGATGGAAATCACACCTATGAAGCAACCAAACGCTATTTTGAAATGATAAAGCCCTACATCCAAGAGGATTCAATAGTTATTCTGGATGATATTTACTGGTCGCCCGGAATGCTCAAAGCGTGGAACGAAATTAAAATGGATAACCTAGTGCAACAATCGGCCGATTTTTACCGATTGGGAATGCTATTTTTCAGAAAACAGCAGGCACGCGAACATTTCACGCTCCGAACCAGTACCTTTGGAATACCTTACCGATAATGCATGCCAGTATGCCAGAAAGCGAAAATACAGTAATCGACATCCGCCAATTGGTGCGGAATTTCAAACTCGGAAGCGAAACCATCTACGTGTTGCGTTCGCTGAATCTTACGGTAAAAAAAGGCGAGTATGTTGCCCTTATGGGTCCATCGGGTTCAGGTAAATCTACCTTAATGAACATCCTTGGCTGCTTGGATACGCCTACCTCGGGAAATTATTTTCTCAGCGGCAAAGACGTTTCCATCCTTTCGGATAACGAACTTGCAGAGATCCGCAATAAGGAGATAGGATTTATATTTCAGACCTTTAATCTATTGCCGCGATCAACTGCTCTCGACAATGTTATTCTTCCACTCATTTATTCGGGAATGCGACGCGATGAGCGCGAAAAACAGGCCATCAAAGCCCTAGAGCAAGTGGGATTAGCAGACCGAATGAGACATAAACCCAATGAATTATCTGGAGGCCAACGCCAAAGGGTAGCCATTGCACGGGCGCTGGTAAATAATCCTTCTATTTTATTGGCTGATGAACCCACAGGAAACCTCGACACAAAAACGTCGATCGAAATAATGGGCTTATTGCACGATATTCATAAAAACGGCAACACCATTATAATAGTAACGCATGAGGAAGATATTGCACAGCATGCGCACCGCATTATCCGATTGCGTGATGGAAAAATTGAATCGGATGAACCTAATTTAAACATTCGGGTTTATTCAAAGGAAGAAAGCCATAATGAAGATTTACACTAAAACAGGAGATAGCGGTCAAACATCGCTTTTGGGCGGAAAACGTGTACCCAAACACCATATTCGTATTGAATGTTATGGTACGGTTGACGAACTAAATGCACACTTAGGCATGCTGCTCGACCTCACGGATTACGAGCCGCATCGAATGAGGATACAAGCTATACAGGCCTATTTGTTCACCCTCGGATCGCATCTGGCTATGGAACCGGGCAAGCACAGCTTTAAATTACCGCCCATTATTGAAGAAGAAACCAGCACGCTAGAACATCACATCGACGAAATGAACGCAACGCTTCCTGAAATGCGCAATTTTATACTGCCGGGTGGACACATGGCTGTATCTCAAGCTCACATCTGCCGTTGTGTTTGCCGCAGGGCCGAGCGTCAGCTAGTGTATCTCGCCGAGCAGGAAGAAGTGCATCCCGAAATTGTTAAATACATCAACCGCCTTTCAGATTACCTGTTTGTATTGGCTCGAATGCTGGGTCAAATCTTGAACGTTGAAGAGAAGCCTTGGAAACCAAGTTTTTAAAAGAAATTAACAAGCGTCAGACTTATCATTGCTTTTCTATTTTTGCGAAAAATTAAAGAGCGGATACTGAACATCCGTCCTATACGTTAACCTTAAAAATTCTGCATTATGTACTGGACACTTGAACTTGCCTCATATTTGGAAGATGCTCCCTGGCCCGCTACTAAGGACGAATTAATAGATTTTGCTATCCGTTCGGGAGCGCCGTTAGAAGTAATTGAAAACCTTCAGGAAATTGAAGACGAAGGTGAAGCATACGAAAGCATTGATGAAATATGGCCCGACTATCCCACAAAGGATGACTTTTTCTTTAATGAGGACGAATATTAGCGAGGAATAAATAAATTACATGCAACGCTGTCTGATTGTTCGGGCAGCGTTATTTTTTTTTACAAGGTTGTAAATTTTGAAACAACGTGTCTTTCCCATGCACCTTTGAATCAAAATTTAAGCCTTATGAAAAACACCTTTTCAACCACCCACTATCTGCTGATACTCGATCGTAGCGGCAGTATGCAATCGTGCTGGAATTCAACAATGAATGCCTTGGAAAAACAAATCAAGAGCATTTCAAGTCTTGCCGATGAAAATCCCGAACTGCCCATTAGCACCAACGTTGTATTATTTAGTACTGATATGGAGCGCATATTGGAAAATGCCGATGTAAAGCAATTGAACGCATTTAAAAAATCGACGCTCGAACCTTATGGAGGCACAGCATTACTCGACGCCGTGGGAACCAGTTTGCACCGATTAAAATCGGTAATGAAACCCGATGACGATGCTGTAGTAGTAATACTTACCGACGGCGAAGAAAACTCATCAACGGTTTACTCGTATTCTGAAATTGAAAAATTGATTACGCGGTTAAAGGAAACCAATAAATGGAAATTTACTCTGCTGGGCGCCGACTTTGATGCCTTCAAGTCTATAGGCTCGCGCGTTGGATTCCATGATCGCGAAGTCCTCAATTATTCGAAGGCGAACACCAATCAGACCTTTGATTCCCTTTCAAGTGATTTTAGTCGCATCATAGAAAATAAAAAGAGCGGTAAAGGGCTTTTTAGCAAGTAAAAACATATTATTAGTTATTCATTATTAAGCGCCCGCCCAATTTGTTCGCGTACACTTTGGGCGGGTTTTATTTTG
>JBILCR010000308.1:0-3389 GCA_044353055.1 Flavobacteriales bacterium | reverse complement strand
AAAACGAACCATCCTTCGCTTATACAAATCCCGTTAACGAACGTTTCGAAATTTCATTTAAATATCCCAAAAGCATACTATACTGTGAGATCTTAGGCTTAGACGGAACTGTAATAAATACTACAAAACCGCTAGACGCAATCCATTATTTAGATGCTCGAAATCTTGCTTCAGGATTGTATTTCATTCGTGTTATAACCACTAATGGAATGGAGTGTGCCCGTATATTGGTGCAGCACTAATACCATGCACGTTTAATAAATACAACCTTTACAGCTGGTTATACGTTAAATGCGAATCAAAACCGTCGAAATGAAAAAAATTGCGCAATGCTTTATTATGATATGCTTATTTCCTTTGGGAAGTATGGCGCAAAATCTCATACCTGGCGCTGTTGCTTTTATTGGGTTTCAAAGCGATCAACCCATCACATTTGCATTTATAAATTTAGTGCCTATTGAACCCAACACCAGCATTTCCTTTACCGATAATAAATGGGGCTTTGATCATCTTGTATTATCAGAACAAACCGTTGTGTGGACCAGTCCAGACACGGTATTACCGGTAGGCACTATTGTTACCTTGCGCGACAATGGTTCATCTAACATGCAAGTTATTGGAGCGGGAAGCACTACAGGACGTTTGTATATCATGGGTGGACAAGGCGACCAAATACTGGCCTACATAGGTACCGAATCAAATCCTTCCTTTATTGCAGGCATCAGCAATTCAAACTGGCAGACTGTATGCGATTCGCTACCATTTTTTCAATTTCGCACCTGTTTGCCTGATCCGCTCGAAAATGGATACACCGCAGTATCCTTTACCAACACACAATCGTTTAATGTGGATAACGGGTATTTATCTATATCACCACTCATCGTAAGCGGCACCGAATTTTTATCCATCATTAACAACCCCAATTATTGGTTTTTAGATAATGCCCAGCAGGCTTATTACGAAAACTGGCCCGACTGGACCCAAAATACCACCTTGCCTACGGCATCAACCATCGAATTTTCGCAAAGCAATTTTCAAATCAGCGAAGGAGGCTCTCAGGCATTGCTCACACTCAGTTTAAGCAGCCCGCAGTTTGCTCCACAAACCGCCATTATTGAAGTACTCGAGTTTCCTGGTATTAGTTCGGGCGATTATTCAGCACTGCCACCGTTAAATAACGGTACCATTAGCATTCAAATTCCGGCCAACACCCTCGAATTCGACATCAGTGTGCAGGCTTTATTGGATGGTATTGGTGAATCTACCGAAAATATCACCTTCAGTATTGCATCCGTTTCGGGAGGTTTAAGTATTGGGGATAACGACTTTGCTACAGTTTCAATAATCAACACCGACCAAAATTTTTCGCAAATTCAATTTGTGAGCGACACCGTTTATATAACCGAAGGTGGGGCCCCGGTGCAAATAAATCTAAACATCGATCCTCCAAATTCTGATATTAACAGCGTCATCATTAGCAGTTTTAACGGCGCTGGTATTGCCACCGATTATTTTACCACACCTTCAGATTTTAACGGCCAGCTGCTGTTGCAAACAAGCCCCAACAATCCTTCAGTTTCTTTTTCGGTAGGCACCTATAACGATTTTCAAATTGAAGCCGACGAAGTGGTTCAGTTTAGCATTACCACCGTTTCTAACAGCTTGCAGATTGGTGCTCAGGCCAGTGTGGTGCTTATCATCCAAGACAACGACAACACGCCAACGGTATATTTTCCGGAGCTTTTCATAAACGAAGTGTGTGCCGTTAATGTGGGCTACCCCGATGAAAATAACCAGTTCGACGATTGGATTGAAATATATAATGCTGATACCGGAAATGTGGTAATGTCGGGATATAAACTTACAAATACGCTTTCCAATCCTGCCCTTTTCTCAATTCCGCCCGTGAGCTCTCAAACCACCATACCATCACAGGGCTTTAAAGTGTTCTGGGCCGACCAAAATACCTTTCAGGGGCCTTTGCACTTAAACTTTACGTTAAATCAAAATGCGGGTGGACTCGTGGCATTATTTGCACCCGATGCCGAAACACTTATTGATCAGCTTAGCTATCCGCCCATGGGCGCGGGCGAAAGTTTTGGTCGTATTCCCGACGGTGGAAGCGATTTGCGTAAACTCTATGTTACCACACCGGGAGCCCCCAATTTAGATAGCATCCCGCCCCTCTTTTTACTAGGTGCTGAAAGTAAAGATGGCTTACTTTCGGCCTTCCCTAACCCTTCAAAAGGCATGGTAAATTTGGTAAAAACAGGAAAGCCGATAGCGGGGACTGCCTTCATAAAAGTGTACGACATACGCGGATGCGAAATAGCAGCGAATGCAGAACTGCTTCAGACTGGAAAGTCGTGGCGCGTGAATACTCAAACTTGGTCAGCAGGTATTTATACCATGGTGCTTAACAGCAGCGAGGGCAGTTCATTCTTGCGAATAATGGTGGAGTAAATACGCGCGATGATCGTGCTAAATGGCGGTTTTATCATGCGGTAAAAAACGGCCGTTTTCTGTCAATACAATAAGCGCCATTGGTATTAGAAAAACACCACAAACACTGGGTTTAGAAGGCAGTTACAATACACTGAAAGCTATGTTTAGATAAACACAAAAAGCAATTGGACTTAACCAAGAAATAATCAAGCATTTGGATTTGGTTTTCTTTGGGGGCCTCCAACCTCCTCCCCGAGATAAAGATAAGGCACAACCAAGGCATTAGTCGTTTCAAAATCTTAAAACGGATACATTGTTACCAACAAGCATGTTCATTTTTCGGTTGGAAAATGCAGCTTGAATTGTGAGTGGCTTTTCCGTAATTTGAAATAGGGCGGGGACACGTGTTTCCCGCTTCCAACTGGAAGGAGAAGTTATGCCTGAATTTACGTTTTATCGCTTAGTTTCATTTTGACATAATCTTTGAATTAGAGTTCATTTTGGGGGATATAAGTGAAAAACACATTCGCCTGGTGAGTCAATTTCACGTGTAAACTACATTAAAAGTAATCAATACAACAAAATGCATTTTTGTATGGTTCATATTGGACGATTTGCCTTATAATTGTAGTCCTTTAAAAACACTATGAGTAAGAAAGTAAACGAAACAACTCCAAAGAAAACTTTATCCCGTAGCTACCTGGCGCGTCCCGAAGACAATGCCGGATTTATCATGTGGCAAGTTTCAATGCTTTGGCAGCGGAAACTAAAAAACGGTTTGGATAAGCTGGGCATCACTCATGCTCAATTTTTGCTCTTAGGAGCTCTGGATCATTTGAGTAAGGAAAAAACGGTAGTGAGTCAGCAGGACCTAGCACGCCATATTCAGATTGATAAAATGATGACCTCAAAAATTTTACGCACCCTTCAGAAAAAAGGCTTGC
>JBILCR010000306.1:0-3392 GCA_044353055.1 Flavobacteriales bacterium | reverse complement strand
CAAAATTTTTAGAGTCGTTCCCCTTATGTTTTATCGCAAATAAGGTTCAGCAGAATTAAATCGTTTTTTTGTTTTCTTTACAAAAGTAAAGCAATATTCGAATGGCGTTAGTAAAATCAGTACGCGGATATACACCTCAGATGGGCGAAGGCAGTTTTCTTGCCGAAAATGCCGTTGTTATTGGCGATGTTATAATGGGCCGTCAATGCAGCGTTTGGTTTCATGCCGTGGTTCGGGGCGATGTAAATTCAATACGTATCGGGGATGGTGTGAATATTCAGGATGGCGCCATTATCCATTGTACCTATGAGCGGGCAGCTACATTTATTGGTAATCGGGTTTCAATTGGGCATCGTGCGCTGGTGCATGGCTGCACGCTCGAGGACGATGTACTGGTAGGTATGGGCGCTATTGTTATGGATCATGCTTGTGTGCAAAGTGGAAGCATTATTGCTGCGGGTGCCGTTGTTTTGGAGAACAGTGTTGTTGAATCGGGCTGGATTTGGGCTGGAGTTCCTGCAAAACCTGTTAAAAAAGTATCGGCGGCTTTAACAGAGGGCGAGATTAAACGGATTGCTGATAACTACATTATGTATGCCTCATGGTTTCGGTAAAACCCTGAAGAAACATCCGTAAATTAAAATGGTATAGAGCGTTTACTGCACCGAGTCACCTCTAAGCGCCCGATATCGGTTGCGGGCTTCCACCACATAAAGAGAACCTGAATATTCGGTAAAAAGTTCTTTGTAGAGCTCCATGGCTTTATCGGGTTGTTTGAGATTTCGGTCATAAATACCAGCCAACATGATAAGCGCGTTATCGGCTAAAATTTCTTGACGGTAGGCAGCCATCAGCTTCTCGAGCTGCTCTAAAGCTTTAGGGTATTCACCGCGTCGGTAAAATATTTGGGCTCTTCTGTAAAGTAAGTCGTCGCCGAGCGTACTTTCGGGGAAATCGCGTTCAAGTGAATCGAGAATTTGGAGAGACTTATCGTTATTCAACTGAAAGAAGGCAAGATCGGCACGAGAAAACATACGAAGGGCTTCGCCGGTGGTGTCAAAATTCAAATTGTCGCCAATAAGCATGCTTAATTCAAGGGCATCGTTGGCAATAAGCTTTGATGTAGCCGTTTTTAGCACATCGAGCTGGGCCTTGGCCCAATCAAAATCGCCTTTAAAATAGGCCAGCTTTGCATTTCGAAATTTTGCTTCCTGTCCAAGCGTGTCGCCTTTCATTGATTTTTCGACCTGTGAATAGAGCAATGTGGCTTCCCAGACCTCTCCGGCGAACAGTTGTATTTCTGCCATTTCGAGTTTTACCTCATTACTGCTTCGCGTACTTAATCCTGAAGCAGGCGTGTTTAGTTCCTCGAGCAATGTATAGGCGTCTTTTATGGCACCTAAAAAAAACGCTTTGATGTGTGCTAGGCGAATGCCAATAGATACCGATTCTTCGTTGCGGCCGAGCTCCTGATACGTATCGGTGAGTAATTTATGCAATTCGTTAAGGGCTTCGGGGGTATAGCTGCCCGCTTGAGTTACTTTACGATAGGCTGCTAGGGCATATTCCTTGCGGGCACCATAATAATAAGGTGAAGAGGTGCCTTTTTCAATGATATAAAGATAGGCCTTGCGCGCGGTTTCATACTGATCGTTTGCCTCAGCCAAACGCGCCAGTTCAAACACACGACCGCCCTGATCGCGCATGCGTTTATCTAAAGCACGAGCCTGAACGAGGGCCGCTTCAAAATCTTTTTTCTGAATCAGAAACCAAATCAAAAGCTCGTTAAACATTATGTTTTCGGGATTCTTCTGGATTTCTTGGATGAGTTTAACTCGAATTAGCTCTGCTTTTTTTCCGTCGGTATCTGCAGCAATAATATCCTGCAAATTTTCCTGAATTGCCGTAAAATAATACGATCCATCGAGGTTTAGCAGATACAGATACTCTTCAAGTACTTTGTCGGCCGCGCCCTCTTTCTCATACAATTTTGCCAGTTCGAGGTTAAACATATATGCCCCAGTAGCTTGCTTTTTGGCTTTTAAATAGGTTTCTTTAGCCATTTCGGCATGGCCCCTGTTTTCAAATGCATTGGCGAGTTGTTTGATTTGATCGATATCCAAATCTTCAATTTGTCGAATAAGTTTATCGTACCCTTTTTGTGCCTTGGCAGCTTCGTCCTGTTTTTCAAGAATCCAGAGCTGATCTACCCAGTAAGAGGGTTGACGGGGATTCTTTTTTGATTGCTTGGATGCGAGCTTTTCGGCCGATTTATAGTTTTTAAGGTTGAGGTAACAGTTTAGTAGTTGAGAATAATAAAAGTTGGATGGTTTAACGTTGTACAAACCTTCGTAAAGATTGGCCGCTTTCTCCCATTCGCCGCTAGTATAGAATTGACCTGCCAGCTGTTCTTCGGTCCCGGACTGGGCATTTGTACCACCTTCGGGTTGGCCCAAAAGCGGTTGTGAACCAAGCAGCAAAAGCCAAAAAAAGTAGCGGATTATGTGCACCGAAATTGCGTTCATCACATTACGAAGATACAGTATAAACGGATAGTGGGGAATATTCGTTTGATGCTGAAGTGAAATTTATTTGCATTGGACATTGTAACTACCAAAATCCCTAAATGCTAACTAATTTCAGGAACTTTAAAATGTAATTCAGTGGTTTAGAATTTAGAAGTATTTTGAAAGAAACAAGAATTAGCCTAATCAGTTTTTGGAGTTTTGGAAAAATTAACTACTTTTGCATCCCTTTTGAAAATCAAAAGGATTAAAACTTTTTACACTATGTACGCAATTGTAGATATCGCAGGTCAGCAGTTCAAAGTGGAGAAAGACCATACGCTTTTTGTTCACCGTCTCGAAAATAACGAAGGGGACAAAGTTACTTTCGACAACGTATTGCTTGTTGACAATAACGGAAGCGTTAAGGTTGGAACTCCCACCGTAGGCGGTGCATCGGTGAGTGCCAAGGTACTCAGCCATCTGAAAGGTGACAAAGTCATCGTATTCAAGAAAAAACGCCGTAAGGGTTATCAAAAATCAAACGGGCACCGTCAATCATTTACTAAAATTTTAATTGAAGGCATTAACGCTTAAACGATAGAACCATGGCACACAAAAAAGGGGTAGGTAGTTCAAAAAACGGTCGTGAATCCCACAGCAAACGTTTAGGAGTAAAAATTTTCGGAGGACAGGTTGCTGTCGCTGGAAACATTATTGTTCGCCAAAGAGGAACGCGCCATCATGCGGGTTTAAACGTAGGTATTGGTAAAGACCATACGTTGTTTGCGTTGAGCGACGGTATTGTTAAATTTAAGCGCAAAAGCGATAACCGATCGTTTGTATCGGTTGAGCCTGTAAGCAACAATTAATTACCGAATTTATTCC